>NZ_WWFY01001160.1:0-1809 GCF_009864975.1 Pseudonocardia sp. SID8383 | reverse complement strand
GCGGGCTCAAGCTGCACGACGCCGAGGTCTACACCGCCACCGTCGGCGGGATGCGGATCACCGAGCCCGCGGCCGACCTCGCCATCGCGCTGGCGGTCGTCTCGGCGAAGCGGGACGCGGCGCTGCCCGCGGACCTCGTCGTGCTGGGCGAGCTCGGGCTGGCCGGCGAGCTGCGCCGGGTGCACGGGGTCGACCGGCGCCTCGCGGAGGCCGCACGGCTGGGCTTCACCCGGGCGATCGTCCCCACCGGGGCCGAGGTCGGGCGGACCGGGATGCAGATCACCGAGGCGTCGTCGCTGCGCGAGATCATGGCCCGCATCCGCTGAGCCTCAGCTCATGAGCAGCGGGACGGGCTCGCTCACGACCCGGTCGAGCCGGGCCAGCACCCGGTAGCCCCCCGGGCCCACCCGGGTGCGCTCGCCCGCACAGCCGGGCTCCGAGGCGAGCCCGGTCCAGGTCACGGCGAAGGCCACCGGCTGGCCGGGCACCAGGGTGCGCAGGTCGTCCGACGACGGGTTGGAGCAGTCGTTGGACGACCAGAGCTTGGTCGCCCCGTCGCCGCTCCAGACGGCGATCTCCTGCTGGGCGCCGTCGAGGTCGCGCACGCAGGGCTGGCCGGAGACGTTGGTGACGACCAGCCGCAGCTCGGGCCGCGCGCCGGAGGGGTAGGTCGGCTGCCCGGTCTCGGCGCGCACCTCGATCATCGCGTCGGTGCAGGGCACCGGACCGGTCGGCGGGGAGGGTGCGGCCTGCGGCACCTGGACGGACGGGCGTGGTGTGTCGTCGGGGCGGACGTCCCCGTCGCGGCGGCCGGCGGGGGTCCGGGCGCGGCGGGGTCGGGGAGCGGCACGGACGCGGGTGCCCCCGTCCCCGGGGCTGGGGATGCCGGGGACGGGGACCCCGGGGGCGCCGCGGGTGCGGCCGTCCCTGTGTCCGGTGTGGTCTGCGACGACTGGGGGGTCGTCCGTGCGGCCGTCCCGGCGGGCTCGTCGGAGCCCCGTGGGATCAGCAGCCAGGTGGTGAGCCACAGCAGCGCGAAGAGCGCGAGCAGCGCGACGCCGACCGCGCACGCGCGCCGACGCCAGTAGACCGACGCCGGCAGGGGACCCACCGGGTGCATGTCACCGACGGTAGATCTCCGGTTACACGAAGTCGCCGCCGCCGCGCCGGGAACGGACATGTCCGGCGAGGTCCACCCGGCGGGGCGACCCGCGCGTCCCGACCGGGTGAGTGCAGTGGCGGAACGGCCGCCCGCGCGCCCCCCGGGTCGGCCCGGACGGGGTCGACGACCCGGATCGCCCGACCCCCGGGCGAGTGGCGCACCGACCCGCGGTGACCGGCGTCGTCCGGTGACAGGGCCCGCCCGGTCACCCGCGGACGGGAACCACCCCGGTCGTGGCACGCGCCCCGGTGGCGGGCGCGGTAGGGACCGTGATCCACGGGACGGCCGCGGGCGACGCCGACGGTGCCCGGTCCGTGATCACGGCGGGGCCGTCGCCGGGGGCCCGGCCGGGGCGCGGGACACTGGGACGGTGGTGGCCGACCTGATCTTCCCGTGGTTCCGGGCGCACGCCCGCGACCTGCCGTGGCGGCGCCCGGAGACCACCCCGTGGGGTGTGCTGGTCAGCGAGTTCATGCTCCAGCAGACCCCGGTCGCCCGGGTCGAACCGGTCTGGCGGGACTGGATGGAGCGCTGGCCGGCGCCGTCGTCGCTGGCCGCCGCGCCGCGCGCGGACGTGCTGCGGGCCTGGGGCAAGCTCGGCTACCCGCGCCGCGCGATCCGGCTGCACGACGCGGCCGCGGCGATCG
>NZ_WWFY01001159.1:0-1003 GCF_009864975.1 Pseudonocardia sp. SID8383 | reverse complement strand
GTTCCGCGGAGGCGGCGGCCGGCACCGGGCGGGCGCCGGTCGCCGGGCCGGACGGCACCGGGGTCGCGCCGGTGGTTCCCGACGGCACCGGGGTCGCCCCCGTCGCGCCGGTGGGGGCCGGGACGGAGACGGTGATGCTGGGCTTCTGGGGCCCGACCTCGGGCTGCTGCTCGCGCAGGTGCTCGGGCAGCTCCAGCGGCAGGACCGTCCGCGGCGGGTACGGCGACTTCCCGCGGACGACGATGATCCCCCGCAGCACGCGGCGGAGCTCCACGTCGAGGGCCTCGACGGTCTCCAGCGACGCCGTCGCCACGCCGTAGACCATCCAGCGCGGGCCGTCGCAGCCGACGAACACCGAGGCGGCGTTCTCGGTGCGGGCATGGAGTTCGCGGCCCCAGTCGCCGCGGGCGTTGCGCACCCGGGCGCCGCCCTTGCGCAGGGACTGCTCGATCTCCGCGGACAGGTCCGCCCACAGACCGGACGACCGTGGCGCGGCCAGCGCGCTCACCGCGATCCGGCCCTCGGCCAGCAGCAGGTGCACGGCCTGGGGGCGCTCGGCACCCGCGGGCTCCAGCTTCAGCTCGGCGCCGTAGGGCACCGGGACCTGCAGGGCACCGAGGTCGACGCGGGCGAGCGCGTCGGTCATCGACGGGTCGAGCTCCTCGACGTCGGCCGGGCCCAGTGGGCGGCCGCCGCTGCCGGGCGGCGGGACCGAGAGCGGGGCGTCGCCGACTCCGTACTCGTCCTCGTCGTACTCGTCCTCGTCGTCGTAGTCGTAGTCGTCGTCCTCCTCGTCGTCGAGGTCGTCGGAGGGCGGCGCGGAGCGGCGCCGGCCCCAGGACGGGTCGTCGGGGTCGCCGCCGTCGAAGCCCTGCGGGGTGCGGTCGCGGGCGTAGGCGAGCTCGTCGTCCTCGGCCCGGTGCGACAGCAGCGGCGGCTCCTCGTCGTCCCAGCGGCCGTCGGGGGCGACCCGGTCGTCGTGCCCGGCGGGTGCGGGGCCGGG
>NZ_WWFY01001158.1:0-1052 GCF_009864975.1 Pseudonocardia sp. SID8383 | reverse complement strand
CAGCGGCAGCACCGGCTCCGGCTCGCTGACCCCGGGCGTGTCGACGACGGCGACGGCGCGACGCAGGCGGCGCGGGTCGTCGTCGCCGTCGAGGGTGACGGTGCCGTGGTCGGGCCGCATCCGCCCGGCCAGCGCCAGCGCCAGCGCGGTGTGCCCGGAGCCGGGGGTGCCCGCGACCAGCAGCACCGAGCCGGGGACGGTGCGCAGCGAGGTCGACGCGAGCAACACCCCGTGGGTGCCGTCGACGGCGACGCCCTCGGCGACGAGCGCGGCCTCGGGGGCAGGGGCGCCCTCGGGGACGGCGGTGGCCTCGGTATCGGGTGCGGGCGAGGGGGCGGAGCTGGTCATGACGGTCCTGCTGTCCTGGGCGCCCCGGGCCGCACGACACCCGGCGATCGCGGGTCCGCGCAGCTCACCGGCGCCGGTCGTGGGTCGGAGCCACCGGCGCCCGGCGGTGCGTACGCACGGGCGCGACGGCGGTGGAAGCCTAGGCCGACGCCTGCTCCGGCGTCCGGCCGTCGCCCAGTGTGGACCCGATCGTGCGGGCCGACTTGACCTCGGACGACAGTGACTTGACCCGGCGCGACACTGTGACGGCGGCGACGAGCGACGTCCGGAGCGCCCGGCCCGGGCGCTCCGGTGCCGGGGACGGAGGGCGACCCGGAGCGCCGGCGGAGGGC
This sequence comes from Pseudonocardia sp. SID8383, assembly GCF_009864975.1. Taxonomy (NCBI): domain Bacteria; kingdom Bacillati; phylum Actinomycetota; class Actinomycetes; order Pseudonocardiales; family Pseudonocardiaceae; genus Pseudonocardia; species Pseudonocardia sp. SID8383. The sequence goes on along the minus strand of NZ_WWFY01001158.1, from coordinate 372 downwards.
GGCGCGGGGTGGGACCGGGGGTTCAGCCGCCGAGGGCGGTGCGGGGCAGCGGCGCAGGGCCGCCGGGGGAGCCGGTGCTGGACGGGCCGACCTCGCCGATCCGGTCCAGCGCCGCCTTGATGTGCTTGTCGCCGACGTCGCGGTGGGTCATCAGCCGCAGCTTGCCCGCGATGGCGCCGGCGCGGACACCGGCCTCGGCGAACGCGGCGATCGTGCCGCGCACGTCGGCCACGTCCACCAGCACGATGTTGGTCTGCGGCTCGCGGACCCGCCAGCCGCGCTCGCGCAGTCCGGCGGCGAGCCGCGTCGCCAGGTCGTGGTCCTCGGCGAGCCGGTCGATGTCCTCCAGCGCGACGAGCCCGGCCGCGGCCA
>NZ_WWFY01001157.1:0-1394 GCF_009864975.1 Pseudonocardia sp. SID8383 | reverse complement strand
CCGCGTTGGCCTCGACGTAGAGCGGGCGGTCGGTGCGCCCGGCCAGCCCGGCGCCCACCAGGCCCGCGACCTCGCGCGCGGCGTGCGGCGGGCAGATCGACACGATCACGTCGGCCCGGGCGGCGAGGTCGGCGACGGTCGGCACCGCCTGCAGGTCGGCCAGCTCGGCGCGCTTGGCGGTGGCGTGCGAGCGCCCGGCGTCGGCCCAGATCACCGCGCCCGCGCGGGCCTTGAGCGCCGATCCGAGCGCGGCGCCCATCGCGCCGGGGTGCAGGACCCCGACCACCGGCCGGGCGGGCAGGGACACCGGCTGCGCGGACGGCGACGACATGGGGTGATGATGGCACCCCGCCCCGCCCGTCGCGGCGGGCTCACCCCGTCCCGAGTGCGGCGGCCGGGTCGTCGAGCACCACGCGCGGCCTGCGGGCCCGCGTCGAGGAACCAGGTGTCGTCGTCGACGGCGGTGGTGTGCCGGACAGGCGCCCGGCACACGACGGGACGACGGCCTCGACTGGCGTGTCGGGCGGGCGGGGCGGCACGGTCGTCGCATGACCCCTGATCCACTGTTCACCGGCGACGCGGTCGGTGGCTGGCTGCAGCTGCCCTCCCCCGCCGTCGCCGAGATCGTCGGCTCCGTCGGGTTCGACCTGGTCTGCGTCGACACCCAGCACGGCCTGATCGGCGACGACACCGTCCTGGGCATGCTGCAGGCCCTGTCCGCGACGGGCACGCCGTCGCTGGTGCGGGTCCCCGGCCACGGAGCCGAGGGCATCGGGCGGGCCCTGGACCGGGGTGCCGACGGCGTGATCGTCCCGCTGGTCGACACCGCCGAGCAGGCCGCTGCGGCGGTCGCGGCGTGCCGCTACCCGCCGGACGGGGTCCGCAGCTTCGGGCCGGTCCGCCCCTCGTGGCAGGGCCGCGACGTGTTCGCACCGCCGCGCACGGTGGTGATGGTGGAGACGGTCGCCGCGGTGGCGAACCTGGCCGACATCGTGTCCGTCGACGGGGTCGCGGCGGTGTTCGTCGGGCCGTCGGACCTGGCGCTGGCGCACGGGCTCCCGCTCGCCGCCCAGGGCGACGGCGGCCCGGAGTCCGACAGGCACGCCGAGCTGGTCTCCGGGATCGCCGCGGTGTGCGCGGGGGCCGGGGTACCGGTGGGGATCTACTGCGACTCCCCCGCGCACGTCCGCCGCTTCCGGGCGCTGGGGTGCACCTTCACGATGCTCGCCGCCGAGCAGGCGATCCTGCGGTCGGTGCTGGCTGAGAAGCTGGCCGACGCCCGGCCCTGAGCCGTCAGCCCGCGGAGCGGTCGGGCGCTGCGGGGCGGTCGGGCACAGCAGGCCGGTCGGCCGGGGCGGTGCGGGCGGGCTCCCGGGCGTCGACCATCGCGAGAC
>NZ_WWFY01001156.1:0-2475 GCF_009864975.1 Pseudonocardia sp. SID8383 | reverse complement strand
CACGTCGCCGTCGTCGAGGGTCGCCGTGCCGTCCCCGATCCGGGTGACCCGCGCCGCGCGGGTGCGGACCCGCCGGTGCAGGACCTCGCGCAGCGGGACCGTCGCCGCCCCGGTGCCCGCGGCGAGCCGGTGCAGCCGCACCCGCTCGACGAACTCCTCCCGCGGGTCGACGACCGTGACCGCCGCCCCGCCTGCCGCGATCCGGTTCGCCGCCGCGACCCCCGCGTACCCCGCTCCGACCACCAGCACCGTCGCGTCCATGTCGCTCTCCTCCCGTGTGTGCGCTGTCGGGATACCGACACCGCACGGGGCCAGCCGCGTGACGATCTGTGTCCGGGGTCACGGACGGCGCGTGGCAGGGTGGGCCCATGAGCGGTGTGGCGGTGGTGACCGGGGCCGGGTCGGGCATCGGCGAGGCGGTGACCCGCGGCCTGCTCGACGCCGGCTGGCGGGTCGCACTGGCCGGGCGCCGGCGCGAGCCCCTGACCAGGGCCGCGGCGGGACGCGACGGGACGCTCACCGTCCCCACCGACGTCACCGATCCCAGGTCGGTCGACGCCCTGTTCGCCGCGGTGCACGAGCGCTGGGGCCGGGTCGACCTGCTGGTCAACAACGCCGGCACGTTCGGCGCGGGCGGCACCGTCGACGAGATCTCCGTCGAGGACTGGGACGCGGCCGTCGCGGTCAACCTCACCGGCTCGTTCCTCTGCGCCCGCGCCGCGTTCGCGGCGATGCGCCACCAGGACCCGCAGGGCGGGCGGATCATCAACAACGGCTCGATCTCCGCGCACGTCCCCCGGCCGGGCAGCGCGCCCTACACCGCCACCAAGCACGCGATCACCGGGCTGACCAAGTCGCTCTCGCTCGACGGCCGCGGGTTCGGCATCGCCTGCGGTCAGATCGACATCGGCAACGCCGCCACCGAGATGACCGCGGGCATCGCGACCGGCGCGAGGCAGGCCGACGGTTCGATGCGTCCGGAGGCCACCTTCGACGTCCGGCACGTCGCCGACGCCGTCGTCTACATGGCCGGGCTGCCGCCGGAGGCGAACGTGCAGTTCCTGACCGTCGCGGCGACGACGATGCCCTGGCTCGCCCGGGGCTGAGGGGGCGTCTCTTTCTGAGACTTCCGTCACCTGCCGTCACGGGGGACACTGTGCGAATGACTCGGAGGATGCACGTCCTTCGCCTGATCGTGCATGCCCGGTCACGCCAGCCGGTGCTGCTGCTCGGCGAGGCCGACGGCGACCGCTGCGTACCGGTGTTCCTACGGCCGCCGCAGGCCGAGGTCATCGCCGTGGGCCCGCGCGACGACGAGGGCACCCCGCTCACCCAGGACGTGCTGCTCCCGGTCGTGGAGGCGCTGGGCCGCACCCTGGAGCAGGTCGAGATCTCCGACCTCGTCGACGGTGTCTACACCGCCGAGCTGGTCTTCGACGGCGGCACCCGGCTGGCCGTGCGCCCGTCGGACGCATTGTCGCTGGCCGTCCGGGAGGGGTTGCCGATCGGGATGGCCGAGCACGTGCTCGACGAGGTCGGCCAGGCCGTCGACGACGTCCTGCCCCCCGACGGCGACGACACCACCGGCGCCGCCGCGCAGGCCCGCGCGGCCACCGCCGGCCCGGCGGACGTCCCGCCGGAGCAGCAGATGCAGGAGTTCCGCGAGTTCATCGACGAGGTGTCGCCGGAGGACTTCCGCTAGGTGTACTGCCCGGACAGGTTGGTCAACCTGCTGATCGGTGGGAGACCACCGATGGCGGTGTGGGGCCTGTGGTGGTTGTACTCGTGCAGCCACCCGGGTAGCGCCTTTCGGCGTTGCGACTCGCCGGTGTAGAGCCGGGCGAAGGCCCAGCCGTCGGCGAGAGTGCGGTGGAACCGTTCGATCTTTCCGTTGGTCTGTGGGCGGTAGGGACGGGTGCGTTTCGGGGTGATCCGCAGCGCGTGGCAGGTGTCGCGCCAGGCGTGGGAGCGGTAGGCCGAGCCGTTGTCGGACAGGACTCGGCGGGTGGTGACCCCGCGGGCGGAGAACCAGGCCACCGCGCGGCGCAGCACAGCGATCGCGGTGGCGGCGGTCTCGTCGTCGTGGATCTCGGCGTAGGCCAGGCGGGAGTGGTCGTCGAGCACGGTGTGCACGAACGCCGTGCCCATCTTCGCCTGGTGGTGGGCGTTGCGAAGTTTCCCAGGGGTCGCGGCCCGGTTGCGGTCTCCCTGGGCGCGCCCGACATAGCGCCAGCCGCCGCCGTCGGGGATGTTGCCCAGCTTCTTCACATCCACGTGCAGCAGATCCCCGGGGGCGGGGTGTTCGTAGCGACGCACCGGTTCTCCGGTGGCGCGGTCGACATGGGCGAGGCGGTTGATCCGACACCGCACCAGCACCCGGTGCACGGTCGAGGCAGCGACACCGACCCGGTCGGCGATCTGGACCGGGCCCAGGCGCTTCTTCCAGCGCAGGTGCACGATCCGGCGCACCACCGG
>NZ_WWFY01001155.1:0-1456 GCF_009864975.1 Pseudonocardia sp. SID8383 | reverse complement strand
CGGTGGCGAGCGCCGCGGCGAGGACCCGCTGGTCGTCGGCGCCGTCGCCGAGCGCCAGGACGGTGCGGCCGCGGTCGTGGGTGAGCACGGTGACCCCGGGCAGGCCCTGCGCCCAGCCGGCTGCGGCGGCGGGGGCGTGGACCTCCAGCCGGGTGCCGCCACCGCGGCGCACCTCGCCGACGGTGCCGACGGTCCGCATCCGGCCGGCCACGAGGATCCCGACCCGGTCGCACAGCCGCTGCACCAGGTCGAGCTGGTGGCTGGAGAACAGCACCGGCACCCCGGCGCGGGCCTTCTCCCGCAGCACCTCGCTCATCACGTCGACGGCGACCGGGTCCAGCCCGGAGAACGGCTCGTCGAGCACCAGCACCGCCGGGTCGTGCACGAGCGCGGCGGCCAGCTGCACGCGCTGCTGGTTGCCCAGGCTGAGCGCGTCGACGGTGTCACCGAGCCGGTGGTCCACACCGAGCTGCTCGGCCCAGCGCAGCACCGCCCGGCGCGCCGCGGCCCGGTCGACGCCGTGCAGCTCGGCCAGGTAGGTGAGCTGCTCGCCGACCTTCATCTTCGGGTACAGCCCGCGCTCCTCGGGCATGTAGCCGATCGTGCGGCGCACGTCGAGATCGACCGGGCGCCCGCCGAGGCGGACCTGCCCGGAGTCCGCCGCCAGCACCCCGAGGGCGATCCGCATCGTCGTCGTCTTCCCGGCGCCGTTGGAGCCGACGAAGCCGAAGATCTCGCCCGGGCGGACGTCGAAGCTCACCCCGTCCAGGGCGACCGTGCCGCCGTAGCGCTTGGTCAGCGCGTCGATCTCGAGCGTCGCGCCGGTGCCGGTCACCGGCCCGGCCCGGAGCTGCTGCTGTGCTGTCATCGGTCCCTCCCCGCTCGTGGGGGCCGACGCTACGAGCCGGGTGCCCCTTCGCGGATCGGCGCGCAGGACGAGATCGGCGACGCGGCGGGGTCGTCCTCGCGGACGAGCGGGCTGCGGGGCAGCACCGCGCGGACCGTCCACCCCGGACCGTCGCCGGGGCCGGTGCACAGGTCGCCGCCGAGCAGCGCGACCCGCTCCCGCATGCCGAGCAGGCCCAGGCCGGAGCCGGTCCCGTCGGGCCGGTGGCCGGGCACCGGGCCGTCGTCGTCGACCTCCACGACGACGGGGTCGCCGTCGCCGCCCCGGGTGACCCGCACCCGGGTGGGGGTGGGCCCGGCGTGGCGCAGGGTGTTGGTCAGGGCCTCGGTGACGATGCGCCGCGCGAACAGCTCCGCCTCACCGGGCGTCCCCGCCGGAGCGCCCTCGACCGTCACCTCGACCGGCAGACCCGCCGAGCGGGACGGCGCCACCAGCGCCTCCAGCGCGGCGGGGGACAGGTCCGCGCCGTCCGGGTCCGGACCCAGGTCGGCCAGCGCGGGCAGCGCCTCGGCGACCCGGCGCACCGAGTCGGCGATGTGCCCGAGCGCC
>NZ_WWFY01001154.1:0-1519 GCF_009864975.1 Pseudonocardia sp. SID8383 | reverse complement strand
CGACGCCGTCGCGGCCGGCTGCGCCGAGGGCGTCGGCGCGACGCTGCTGGGCCCGCCGGACCTGGCCGCCCCGGTCCCGGACGCCCCGGTCGACCGGGCTCCCGCCGACCCAGAGCGCATCGCGCTGGTCGTGTTCACCTCCGGCACCACCGGGCGCCCGCGCGGGGTACAGCTGTCGCACCGCGCGCTGCTGGCCAACCGCGAGCAGGCGGGTGCGCTCCGCCCGGCGCCGGTCAACGGGGTCGACCGGGTCCTGCTGGCGCTGCCCCTGTTCCACGTCTACGGCCTCGCCGCCGGGCTGCTGCAGGTCTGCTGGACCGGCGCAACCGTCGTGCTGCCCGGCCGGTTCTCCCCGGACCGGCTGGCCGAGACGGTCGTCGAGGAGCGGGTCAGCGTCGTCGCCGGGGTGCCGTCGATGTTCCGGATGCTGCTCGACCTCGGCCCGGAGCGGCTGCGCGCCGCGATGGCCGGGGTACGGCTGTGCACCTCCGGCGGGGCGCCGCTGCCCGCGGGCTGGCTCGCGGACTTCCGCGCGGCGAGCGGGCTGGACCTGCACGAGGGCTACGGCCTCACCGAGGGCGGGCCCGTCGTCACCAGCAACGACCTGAGCCGACCGGCCAAGCCCGGCTCGGTCGGGCAGGTGCTGCCCGGCGTCGAGCTGCGCCTGGTCGATGCCGACGGGCAGCCGATGGAGCGCAGGCCCGCACCGGAGCCCGAGCCGCGCGGTGCGGACCCGCTGGACGACCTGGACTACGACGACGGCTCCGACCCGTCCGACGACACCGGACTGATCGCGGTGCGCGGGCCGAACCTGTTCTCCGGCTACTGGCCCGACGGCTCCGGCGGCCCGGGCGAGGACGGCTGGTTCGTCACCGCCGACGTCGGCTACCTCGACACCGACGGCGACCTGCACCTCGTCGACCGGTCCTCGGACCTGGTCATCGTCAACGGCTTCAACGTCTACCCGCGCGAGGTGGAGCAGGTCGTCGCCGAGCTGGACGCGGTGGCCGAGGTCGCCGTCGTCGGGGTGCCCGACGACCGGACCGGCGCCGCGGTCAAGGCCGTGATCGTGCCGGTCGCGGGCGCCGAGCTCACCGAGGAGACGGTCGCCGCGCACTGCGCGGCCCGGCTCGCCCGGTTCAAGCGGCCCGCGGTCGTCGCCTTCGCCGACGAGCTGCCCCGCACCCCGACGGGCAAGATCGCCCGAAGGACACTGGCGAGGATGTGAGATGCGCGTACGACTGCTGACCCGGGTGGGCTGCCACCTGTGCGACGACGCCGCCGAGGTGCTGGCCCGGGTGTGCGCCGAGACCGGCACCGGCTGGGACACCGTCGATGTCGACTCCGACGACGAGCTGCGCGCCGAGTACGGCGACCAGGTGCCGGTGGTGCTGCTCGACGGTCGTGAGCACGACTCGTTCCGGGTGGACGAGGAGCGCCTGCGCGCGGACCTGGCCCGGCCGTGAGCCCGGACCCCGACGGCCCGGTCGCGGCCTCGGACGGTCCGGCCGGCGGGGCC
>NZ_WWFY01001153.1:0-19191 GCF_009864975.1 Pseudonocardia sp. SID8383 | reverse complement strand
CCGGGGGCGTCGGTGCGCCCGGCGTCGCCGGAGCGGACCGGTGCGGCGGACGGGACCGCGTCACCGGAGCGCTCGTCGAGGGCGACACCACCGGTGCCGGTCTCCTCCTCGTCGGGCTCGTCGGCGCGGGTGCGCGGGCGGCCCGCGACCTGGGGCCTGCGGATGCCGCCCGCAGGGCGGCGGCGGGGGGTGGACATGCGGTGACCTCCTGGGGTGGTCGACCTGGGAGCGGGGCGGTGCGGGGCACCGCCGGGGGGCCGGGGGTCGGGCCGGAGGGTCAGCCCGTACCCGGGGTGACCAGCGGCTCCAGTGCGTCGACCTTCCAGCCGTCGTCGGTGCGGACCATGCCGAGCTCGATGCGCTGACGGGTCACGGCGGGCTGACCGCCCTCGGGTGTGACGGTCACGTCGACGCCGGCGAGCACCCGGGCGGTCCCGGCGCGCGGGTCGACCTCGGTCACCGCGGCGTCGGTGACGGTCGCGGCGGTGGTGCGCTTCTGGTCGGTGACCAGCTTGGCGTAGGCGTCGCGGTTGGACACGAACTCGTCGCGGACCGACCCGGCCGAGGACTGGATCCACAGGTCCAGGCCCTTCTGGGCGTCCTTGTGGTCCAGGGTGTTCAGGTTGATCACGGCCTGGCGGGCGTCACGGAGCGCCTCGTCGCGGGCCTCGGCGACCTGGGTGGCGTCGCTGTTCAGCGCGAACAGCCACAGGCCGCCCAGCACGAGCGCGAGCACCGCCGCGACGACGGCGGCCACGGGCAGGGCCCTGGCGAGAGGTCCGGGCGGGGCCTGGCCGCCGTCCGGACCGGTGGCAGGCTCCACGGGCGCGGCACCGTCGGGGGTGTCGGCCGTCGGGTCGGCCTTCGTGTCGGCGTCGGAGCCGGCAACGTCGGTGTTCATCGGGGAGCGTTCCTCCTCCCGGCTGCGGGGGCACAGCCGCTCGGCGACCGCACCGGGCGGCCGTGGGCCGGCCGTGGGGGTCCGCGCCGTCCGGCGGACGGCGGTCCCCCGCGGTCGTCGTGCCGGCCGGGCCCGGGTGTGGACCGGCCGTCGTGCCGGTCACGCCCCGGACGGGGCGCGACCGTCGTGCTCAACCGCCCAGGATCTGGGCGAAGCTCGTCACCAGGCCCGGCGTCGCGACCCGCTCGGCACGGTCGTCGCCGAGCGACCCGGCGTTCGGCCGCGGGGCCGGCCCGTCGGCGGTGTCGCCGCCGTAGTGACCGTCACCGTGGCCGCCGAACCCCGAGTTGCCGGAGTAGTCCGGCACCTCGAGCGGCTGGGGCCTCTGGACATTCTGCATTCCGCGCACGTTGGTGGGGCTTCCGGGGGGCTCGGTGCACCGGGCGTCCTCGTTCACCGGTCGCTCGGAGACGTCGAGGCCACCGCGGTTGGGCGTGCCCTCGTAGCCACGGGTGCAGACCGGCGGGTCGGCGATGTTGACGACCAGGCCGAGGTGTGCCGTCCCGTCGCCGGGCACGACCTTCGGCGCGACGGCCACCAGGCCGGGGTAGGTCACGAGCAGCTGGCGCAGGCCCGCCTGGCGCGGGGCCAGCAGCTCGGTCACCGTCCGCAGGTTCGCGATCGACTCGCCGAGCCCGGGACCGCTCTCCCGGATCAGGCCGCTGACCTGGTCGCCCAGGCGCGGGCCGTCGTCGATGATCCGGCGCAGGTCCGGATCGGACTGCTTCAGCTGCTCGGTGACCTCGCGCAGGCCGCGGCTGAACTCCTGGAACTGCGGGGCCACCTCGTTCTGCGTGGTGAGCACCGGGCGGGCGTCGCGGATCAGCGCGGTCGTCTGCGGCAGCGCGTCGGTGGCGGCCCGGGTGAACTCCCCGGTGGTGTCGAGCAGCTGCTGCAGCGGCTGCGCGGTGCCCTCGAAGCCCTGGCCGAGCTCGCGGACGACCGTCTGCAGCGAGTCCTTCGGCACCGTCGACACGAGCTGGTCCAGCTCGGTGAGGAAGGTGTTGATCTGGACCGGGGTCCGGGTGCGGTCCTGCGGGATGACCGAGCCGGAGGCGAGCGCCTCGCCGCCGTCGGCCACCGGCTGGAGGTCGACGTACTGCTCACCGATCGGCGAGAGGTTCCCGACGACGGCCCGTGCGTCGGCCGGGATGGCCGGCGCGGAGTTCTCGATGTCGAGCTGGACGTCGACGCCGCGGGCGGTCAGCGACAGCTGCCCGACCCGGCCGACGCTCACGCCGCGGTAGGTGACGTCGGCGCCGCTGAAGATCCCGCCGGAGTCGGCGAGCTCCACCGTGACCGGGTACGTCGTCGCCCCGAAGATGCGGTCGAGACCGGCGTAGCGGAAGCCCGCGTAGCCGACCGCCACGACGGTGACGAGCACCAGCGCGGTCAGCTGCCAGCGGACGGTCTTGGTGATCACGATCCGCCTCCGAAGAGTCCGCCGAGCAGGCCGCCGCCACCGGAGCCCTGCTCCGGCGTCGGGCTCGGTGCCGGCGTCGCCGACGGTGCCGGGGTGGCCGGCGCGGTGCCCGAGGCGGGCGGCGCCGGCGCGGTGGTGGGCTGCTCGGTCCCGAGCAGCGGCAGCGCGGGTGCACCCGGGACCGCCGGGGCCGGCTGCCGCGGTGTCGCGCCGAGCAGCGGCGTCAGGAGCTGCGCGGTGGGCGGCAGCTGGGCCAGCTGCGTCGGGTCGAGCGGCAGCCCGAGCTGGTTGGAGTTGAGGATGTTGCGCAGGATCGAACCGAGGTCCAGGTCCAGCTTCACGTAGAGGTTGGCGTAGTCGCCGGCGACGGCGTCGGTGGCCGTGTCGGTGAACGGGATCGACAGCAGCAGCTGCAGCGAGTTCGGCAGGTTCTGGCCGGAGTCGGCCAGGTTCCGCAGCACCGGGCGCAGCGCCTCCAGGTCGACCAGCAGGTCGTCGCGGGACCGGTTGACGACGTTCGTCGCGACACCGGACAGCCGGTCGAGTGCCTGCAGCATGCCGACCAGCTGGTTGCGCTGGGACTCGAGCTCGCGCAGTCCGGGGCTGATGTTCTGCAGGGCGTTCTCGATCTGCGGACGACGCTCGGCGAGGGTGGCCGACAGGCGGTTGAGCCCGTCGAGCGCCCGGTTGATGTCGTCCTTGGAGCTGTCGAGCGAGCCGACGAGCCGGTCGAGGTTGTCCAGCAGCGCCCGCACCTGCGGCTCGCGCCCGGACAGCGCGTTGTTCAGCTCGGTGGAGATGGTCCGGATCTGGGCCACGCCGCCGCCGTTGAGCAGCAGCGACAGGGCGCCGAGGACCTCCTCGACCTCGGCCGCGCGCCCGCTGGCCTGCAGCCCGATCTTCCCGCTCCGGGCGAGGTCGCCCTCGGCGGGAACGGTCGGCCGGGACAGCTCGACGAACTTCTCACCGAGCAGCGAGGTCGTGCGGACCCGCGCGGTGGCGTTGGCCGGGAGCGTGACGTCGCGGTTCACCGCGACGGTGACCAGCGCGTTCCACGACCCCGGCTCGACGGCGACGGTCTCGACCGCGCCGACCGGCACGTCACCGACGCGCACGATCGACTGCGGGACGAGGTCGACGACGTCGGCGAACTCGATCTGCACCGAGTACGGGTCGTCGCCCAGGTTCGCGCCACCGGGCAGCGGGATGCCCCGCAGGCCGCCGTCCACCGCGCCGCAGCCGCCCGCGAACAGGGCCACGGCGGTCAGCAGCGCCGACACCCGGCCGACACGGCCGCTGGAGCCGATCACGATCCACCTCCGAACAGGCCGAACAGTCCGCCGTCCCCGCGCCCCTCGGTCTCGGGGACCGGGGTGGGAGTGGCCTGCGGGGCCGTCGTCGTCGACGGCGCCGGGGTGGCCGGGGCGCCGGTGGCACCCGGTGCGGGCTGCCCACCGGGGGCGGGAGCCTGCGGGTCGGCCGGGGCGCGCAGCTGCGAGCCCGGGTCGGTCAGCGACAACGGCGAGCCCGGCATCAGTTGGGGCACCGCCGGGTTGACCCCGGAGCCGCCGGCCTGGAGTTGCTCGAGCACCTGCTGCGGGGTCGGCAGCGGCACGGCGCCGTCGAGGATCGGGGCCAGGCCGTCGCACAGGGCGGCGGTGGGCTGGTCCAGGCCACCCGGGATCTGGCCCGCGCCGCGGCGGAGGATCTCGCAGATCGCCACCGGCAGCGGGTAGGCCAGCTCGTTGATGTTGGCCCGGGTGTCGAGGGTCTCCGAGGAGCCGTTGTAGATGTTGGCGAGGTTGCCCAGCGCGGCCGGGGCCACGTCGGCGATCTCGGACAGCGCCCGCTGGTGGTCGACGACCTCCTGCGAGACGCTCGCGAGCTTGTCCACGTTCGACCGCAGCGTCGACCGGTTGTCCTGCACGAAGTCGGCGACCTCCCCGAGCGCGAAGGACAGCTGGTTCAGCGCTCCGCCGAGCTCGCCGCGCTGGCTCGCGAGGAAGCCGGTCACGTCGGCCAGCTTCCCGTTGAGCTCGCGGATGCCGGGGTCGTTCTCCCGCAGCGTCCCGACGAACTTCTGCAGCTCGGTGATGGTGCCGAACAGGTCACCGCTGGAACCGTTCAGCGTCGCCGAGAGCCCACCCAGGTTGCGGATGGTGTCGTTGAGCGCGCGGCCGTTGCCGTCGAGGTTCCTCGCGGTGACGTCCAGGACGTCGTTGAGCGCGCCGTCCTTGTTCGCCCCCTGCGGGCCGAGCGCCCGGGAGAGCTCGGTCGCGGTCCGGGTGAGGTCGTCGACGCCGAGCGGGAACGCGGTGCGCTCCAGCGGGATCGGCTCGCCGTTCCACTCCGGGCCGCCGGTCCACACCGGGGTCAGCTGCACGTAGCGGCCGGTGACCAGGCTCGGCGAGACGACGGCGGCCTTGACGTCGGCGGGCAGGCGCACCTCGTCGTCGGTGATGGTCATGTCGACCCGCACCCGGTCGCCCTCGGGCGTGATCCGGTCGATCTTGCCGACCGGGACGCCGAGCACCCGCACGTCGTTGTCCTGGAACAGCGCGGCGGAGCTGGTGAAGTAGGCGGTGACCGGACGGCCGCCGCCGGAGGTGATCAGCCAGATCGCGCTCGCCACCAGGACGGCGACGACGGCGATCAGAGCACCGAACTGGATCTGGCGCCGGTCGTTGGCCCAGGATCCCATCAGCAGTCACCGCCCAACGGGATGGCCGGCGGGACCAGCCCGCAGACGTAGTTGTCGAACCAGCGGCCGTTGCCGAGGGCGTTGCCGAACACGCGGACGAACACCGCCTCCTTGTCGAGGATCTCGCCGAGGTTGTCGCGGTTCTCCTCGAGCACCGCCAGCACGCGGTCGAGGGTCTCCAGGGCCGGGCGCAGCTGCGCCTGGTTGTCGGCGACGAGGCCGCGCAGCTGGATCGACAGGCGCTGCACGCCGTCGAGCAGGTTCGCGATCGCGTCCTTGCGGCGCTGCAGCTCGCCGAGCAGCAGGTTGCCGTCGTTCACCAGCTTCACGACGTCGCCGCGGCGGTCGGCCAGCGTGGTCGACAGCTGCCGGGTGTTGGCGAGCAGCTTCTTCAGCTCGGCGTCCCGGCTGGAGATCGTGTTCGACAGGCGGGACAGCCCATCGAGGGCCCCGCGGATCTCCGGCGGGGTGTCGCGGAAGGTGTCCGAGAGCGTGGTCAGGCTCGACGCGAGCTGCGTGGTGTCGAGCTGGTCGATCGTGCCGGAGAGGCCGTTGAAGGCGTCGACGACGTCGAACGGGGACTTGGTCCGGTCCCGGCCGATCGGCTGGTCGGGGTCCTGCTCGGCGTCGCCGCGCGGGTCGAGGGCGAGGAACTTGGAGCCGAGCAGCGTGGCGATCTCGATCGAGGCCGTGGTCCGGTTGCCGACCCAGGCGTCCTCGACGGTGAACTCGACCTTCACGTGGTCGCCGTCGAGGGAGACGTCCTGCACCCGGCCCGCCTCGACCCCGGCCACGGTGACGCGGTCGTTGGCCTGCAGGCCCGCCGCCTCGGGGAACTCCGCGGTGTAGCGGGTGGCCCCGGAGAAGATCGCCTCGTAGTTGAACGCGGCCAGTGTCAGCGCCGCGATCAGCACGAGTCCGATCACCGCCGTCAGGACGGGGCGCTTCTGCCCTGCCTGTGCCATCAGTTGCCTCCCGGCTGCAGCGCTGCGGTCGGGTCGCTGCTGGAGTCGACCGGGCCACGGCCGGCCGCCTGGTCCAGCAGGCCGCCGACCGACTCGGTGGTCGGCTCACGCATCAACGGGTTGTCCTCGGCGCGGTTGTCCGCGGGGTCGCCGGGCTGCGAGCCGTCGGTCGGGACGGTGTTGCCGGCCCCGATCCCGGACGGGTCCGGGCCGCAGCGCCGCTCGGGGTTGCGGATCGGGCCGATGCCCAGGTCCTCCAGCGAGGTCGGCTGCAGGATCGGCGAGATGCCGATCTGGCCGTCGAGGCCGCAGAGGTAGAAGTTGAACCAGCTGCCGTGCGAGCCGACGCGGGCGATCCGGTTCAGCTTGAACGGCGTGTACTGCAGGAACCGCTCGATCGCGGGGCGGCCCTGGTCGAGCTGGGTCGCGAGGTCGCCGAGGTTGCGGATGTCGTCGCGCAGCGGCGGTCGGGCGTCCTCCAGGAACGACCCCGTGACCTGGGTCAGCTCGCCGATGGACTGGATCGCGTTGCCGATGGGCTCGCGATCCTGGGCCAGCCCGGACACCAGCGCCTGCAGCGAGCTGATCAGCTCGTTGAGGCCCTCGTCGTTGCGGTTGACGGTGTCGAGGGTCAGGTTCAGGTTGTCGATGACCTGGCCGATGACCTGGTCGCGGTCGGCGATCGAGTTGGTCAGCGACGACGTCGAAGCCAGCAGGCTCTGCACCGTGCCGCCCTCGCCCTGCAGGACCTGGACGATCTCCATCGACAGCTTGTTGATCTGGTCCGGGTCCAGGCCCTGGAACAGCGGCTGGAAGCCGTTGAACAGCACGGTCAGGTTGACCGCGGGGCGGGTCCGGTCGATCGGGATCTGGCCGCCGGCGGGGAGGTCCTCACCGGTCGGGCCCGCGCCCTGGTCCAGCGCCATGTACCGCTGGCCGATGAGGTTCTTGTACTTCAGGGTCGCGCTGACCGTCGACGGCAGCGGGGTGGACGAGTCGACGTCGAACGCCACCTCGGCGACCCGCTGGTCGACGATGCGGACGTCCTTGATCGATCCGACGACGACGCCGGCGATGCGGACGTCGTCGCCGGCCAGCAGGCCGGTCGCGTCGCTGAACCGGGCGGTGTACTCGGTGACCTGGCCGCCCCGGGCGTTCGCGATGGTCAGGCCGAGCAGCGTGGTGCCCAGCGCTGTGACCAGCGCGAAGACCAGGAACTTGACCAGCGCCGAGATCGGGAGCCTACTCACGTCAGCGTCACCTCCGTGCCGCGCAGGAGCGGGCCGACCATCGTGCTGCTCCAGGCCGGCACGGCCTGCGGGGAGCCGCCCTGGTGGGCTGCCAGCAGCTGCGCGACGACGTCCTGCTCGCCGGCGGAGTTCGCGACGCCCATGTCGATCGAGCCGCTCTGGTGCGTCCCGTCGTAGGACGACGGCTGGATGCCTGCCTGGCCGAGCGTGGTGGTCAGCGGGGGGAGCACGCCCGCGCCGTTCTGCGCGCTCTGGTCCTGGATGAGACCGAAGCTGTCGGTGCCGTCGTAGGTGCCGAAGGTGTCGACCCCGAAGTCCTCGGGGTTGCCCATCGGCTGCCCGGCCGGGGCCGGGCCCGGGACGGAGCCGTCCCGGAACGGGCCGTCCGGCGGGTACTGGGTGCCGGTCGGGACCGGGATCGGGTAGCAGCGCGGACCGCGGTCGTCGCCGTACTCGGGCTCGTCCTGGTTCGGCAGGTACTTGCCCTTGCTGGCCACGATCTCGAGGGTGAAGTTGAAGCCGACCCGGTCGGTGCCCGGCCGGAGCGCGTCGTTGATCTTCGGGATCAGCTCGACGAGCTGGCGGGTCAGACAGGGGAACTCCGGCGAGTACCGGGCCAGGGTCTCCAGCGTCGGCCGGCTCGCGGCGGAGAGCCCGATGATGTTCTCGCCGTTCGCGTCGAGGAAGGCCCGCAGGTCGTCCGAGGCACCGGTGATGGAGCGGTAGAGGTTCCGCAGACCCTCGCGCTTCTCGACGATGGTACGGCTGGTGACCGTGAGGTTGTCGAGCGCGTCGAGCAGGTCGGGCGCGGCCTGGTTCAGGTTGTCGGAGAAGGTCGCCAGCTGGCGGATGTCCTCCTGCAGGTCCGGCACGGCCGGGTTCAGGCCCTCGACCAGCGTGTTCAGCTGGGTTAGGGTCTCGCCGAGCTGGTCGCCCCGGCCCTGCAGTGCCTGGGAGAGCGAGCCGAGCGTGGTCGCCAGGTCCTGCGGGCGGACGGTCTGCAGCAGCGGCAGCAGCTCGTCGAGCACCCGCTCGACCTCCAGCGCGGCCTGGCTGCGGTCCTCGGGGATGACGTCGCCCGCGGCCAGCCGGGCCGTCGACGGCGCGGCCGGCGGGACCAGCGACACGAACTTCTCGCCGAACAGCGTCTTGGGCAGCAGCTGAGCGGTGACGTTCTCCGGGATCTGGTCGAGGAACTGCGGATCCATCGACATCTCGATGCTGGTGTTCGTGCCGTTCGAGACGACCTGGTCGACCTGCCCGACGATCAAGCCGTTGACCTTGACGTCGGAACGCTCCTGCATCTGGGTGCCGACCCGGGCGACGTTCAGGGTCACCGGGACACCGGAGGAGAAGGCGCCGACGTACTGGGCGACGGCCAGCCCGAGCAGGACGACGATGACCGTGACGAAGGCCAGGCCCTGCAGCACACGCTTCGGGGACCTCATCCGGCCACCCGCACCGAGGTCGAGGTGCCGAACATGACCAGAGTCAGGAAGAAGTCCAGGATGGCGGTGCTCACGATCGACAGCCGCACCGCGCGACCGACCGCGACGCCGACGCCGGCCGGTCCGCCCTTGGCGGAGTAGCCGTAGTGGCAGTGGATCAGGATGATCACCGTCGCGAACACGATCACCTTGAGGTAGGACAGCAGTACGTCACTGACCGGCAGGAACAGGTCGAAGTAGTGGTCGTAGGTACCACCGGGCAGACCGTTGATCAGCGTGACGTTGATCCGCGAGGCGGCGTAGCTGGCGAGCAGGCCGAGCGTGTAGATCGGGATGATCGCGACGATGCCGGCGACCACCCGGGTGGTCACCAGGTAGGGCACCGAGGGCACCGCCATGACCTCCAGCGCGTCGATCTCCTCGGAGATCCGCATGGCGCCCAGCTGGGCGGTGAAGCCCGCGCCGAGCGTCGCGGTCAGCGCCGAGGCGGCGACCAGCGGGGCGATCGAGCGGGTGTTGAAGTAGGCGGTGATGAAGCCGGTCAGCGCCTCGACGCCCAGGGCGTCCAGGGCGCGGAAGCCCTGCAGGCCGACCAGCGAGCCGACGAACAGCGACAACGACGCCATCACGCCGACGGTCCCGAGGATGACGATCAGCGCGCCGGAGCCGAAGGAGACCTCGGCGAGCAGCCGGGCGACCTCCTTCTTGTACCGGGTCAGCGTCTTCGGGATCCAGAGGATCGACCGGACGTAGAGCGACAGCTGGTCGCCGAGCTCCTCGAGCTGGTTCAGCGGCGCCTGGGCGGCCCGTCGGGCCCGCGTTCCGAGTGGGGTGGCCATGGATCAGAAGCCCTTCGGCGGGACGAGCTCGAGGTACAGGGCGGTGAGCACGAGGTTGATCAGGAAGACGAGCACGAAGGAGATGACGACGGCCTGGTTCACCGCGTCACCGACACCCTTCGCGCCGGGCGGCGGGTTGAGGCCGCGGAAAGCGGCGACGACACCGGCGACGATGCCGAACAGGAACGCCTTCAGCTCCGACACGACGATGTCGCTGACCTGCGCGATCGCCGAGAAGCTGTTGATGTACGCACCGGGCGACCCGCCCTGGATGATCACGTTGAAGAAGTAGCCGCCCGCGACGCCGACGCAGGTCGCGAGCCCGTTCAGGACCAGCGCGGTGATGCCCATGGCGAGCACCCGCGGCACGACCAGGCGCTGGATCGGCGAGATGCCGAGCACCTCCATCGCCGCGATCTCCTCACGGATGGTCCGGGCTCCGAGGTCCGCGCAGACCGCGGAGCCACCGGCGCCGGAGATCAGCAGTGCGGTGACGATGGGGGCGGCCTGCTGCACGATCGCGAGGACCGCGCCGGCGCCGGTCTGGGACTGGGCGCCGAACTGGCGGGTCAGCTCACCGAGCAGCAGCGCGATCGTCGCGCCGAAGGGGATGGTGAACAGGGCGGTCGGCAGCGCCGAGACCTTGGTGACGAACCAGGTCTGCTCGACGAGCTCGCGCCACTGGAACGGCCGGCGCAGTCCCTGGCGGCCGATCTCGGCGAACAGGCCGAAGAACTTGCCGACCGGGGTGAGCGCCCGCGTGACGGGGCTGGGGATGCTCACCGGTCACCGCCGGAGAGCTGGTGACGACCGCCCGGGTCGGGGGTGTCGTCGGTGATGCGCGGGTGGATGTCGGTGGGACGGTCGTCGCTCACCGTCGCGCCGCTGCGGTCCATCTGGCGGGTGGTGCCGTCCTGCGACGGACCGCCGCCGGCCTGCGCGTCGCTGTCGGCGTGCTGCTCCCGGATCGCCTCCTGCGCCGAGGACGGCAGCTCGTGCAGCATCGCCTCCACCCGCTCCCGACGACGGTGCACCGCCTGCCGGTCCGGCATCCCCGTCGACGCCACCAGCTGCGGCTTCATCGGCGGACGCCCCTCCAGCTCACCGGCCTCCTCCATCTCACGGGCGGCCTGCGCGGCGTCCTTCTCCTCCGACATCCCGATCGGCCCCTCACGACGACCGTTCAGGAACTGCGCCACCACCGGCTCGTCGGAGGTCAGCAACACCTCCCGCGGACCGAACATCGCCAGGTGCTTGCGGTAGAGCAGCCCGATGTTGTCCGGCACCGTCTGCGCCGAGTTGATGTCGTGGGTGACGATCAGGAACGTCGAGTCCGTCATCGCGTTCAGATCGATGATCAGCTGGTTCAGATACGCCGTGCGCACCGGGTCCAGACCCGAGTCCGGCTCGTCGAACAGAATGATCTTCGGATCCAGCACCAACGCCCGCGCCAGCCCCGCCCGCTTACGCATACCCCCCGAGATCTCACCCGGCAGCTTGCCCTCGGCACCGACCAGACCGACCATGTCGATCTTCTCCATGACGATGTCGCGGATCGCCGACTCCGACTTGCGCGTGTGCTCCCGCAACGGGAACGCGATGTTGTCGAACAGGTTCATCGACCCGAACAACGCACCGTCCTGGAACAGCACCCCGAACAGCTTCCGGATCTCGTACAGCTCGGACTCCGAGCACTTGCACAGGTCGACGCCCTCGATGACGATCGATCCCCGCTCCGGCTTGAGCAGCCCGATCAGGGACTTCAGGAACACCGACTTACCGGTACCCGACGGTCCGAGCAGCACCGACACCTCGCCCGCGGGCAGCGTCAGGGTCACGTCCGACCAGATGTTGGCCCGACCGAAGGACTTCGTCAGCCCCTCGACCTTCACCTCGACACCGGTCACGTGTCGCCTCCTCGCGCAATAGACCGACGAACCGCACCGGGGCCCGGGAACGCTGGGGAGCGGGGGCCAGTCGTCGGTGCTGAACGGCACAACGAGTCTGCGCGTCGGAAGTTACTGGCGGGTCGGCGGGGTCGCCGACCGGTGACCATTCCGTAATCTACATTATGATTACCGTGGGTTACAGATTACCGTGCGATGTTGCGGACCGTGGGTAACAGTGCTCCCGGCCGGGCAGCAGGGCTGGTCCGAACGGCCCGATTGCCGCGGTACGACCGAGTCGGCAACCACGCCCCCACCCGCACGGTGGATCACCCGATCGGCGGCGTCACGTGCGGGGCGTGCGACAGGATGAGGCGCTGGTAGTCGTCGAACAGGGCACGCAGGAGATCCCGGTCGCGGGGGTCGCAGGTCTGCTGGTAGCCGGCCATCAGCGAGATGCCGAAGACGGCGAGCCTGCGGGCGTCGTCCGGGTCGGGCACGACGTCGGCCACCACCTGCTCCAGCGCGATCCGGCGCTGCACGTCCACCCGCGCCTGGGCGCGGCCGACCTCGGGGTCGATCTGCGCCCACGCCCGGATCGCGGCCTCGGCGTCGTGCCGCAGGGCCACCGTGAGCTGCTTGACCACGTCGATCCGCTCGACCGGGTCCGCGGTCGCCCGGGCCAGCTCGACGATCCGGTCGGTCTGCTCGGCCTCCCAGTAGCGCAGCAGGCCACGGACGAAGCCCGCCCAGCCGCCGAAGTGGTGGTAGAACGACCCGCTGGTCACGCCGAGCGACCGGCACAACGGACCGATCTTGAGCCCGGCCGCGCCCTCGCGCGCGAGGATCGACATCGCGGCGTCGTAGTACTGCTCGGCAGCGATCTGCCGCCCCGCTCTCCTGGCCACCCGCCCGCCCCCTCTCCACGACCCGTGCCGACCCACCAGGGTGCCACGCCGGACGCGTGTCCGATCAGAAGACCCTGCGCAGCAGGCGTTCGGTCCGCCCGTCGTAGGGCGGGTAGACGATGCCGGGATCGGGCCGGGCCGGCTTGCGCAGCACCGCCCGCCGGTGCGAGAAGGTCTCGAACCCGAACCGCCCGTGGTAGGCGCCGGAACCGCTGCGTCCCACTCCCCCGAAGGGCAGCCGGGGCACCAGCACGTGGGCCATCAGGTGGTTGACGACGGTCGCCCCGGCGGGGACCTCGCGGGTGACCCGCTCCGCGGTGCGCGACGAGCCGGTGAACACGTAGGCGGCCAGGGGCTTCGGACCGGCGTTGACGTGCGCGATCGCGGCGTCGACACCGTCGACGGTCAGCACCGGCAGGATCGGGCCGAAGATCTCCTCGGTCATCAGCCGTGACCCCGGCCGCGGGTCGAGCACGACCGTCGGCTCCCCGGTGCGGGTCTCCGGATCGATCGTCCCGCCGGCCACCACGGTGCCCCCGTGGTCGTCGGCGAGCAGGCCCGCGAGTCGCGCCGCCTGCCGGGCGTCGACGATCCGCACGCCCCTGCCCGCGCCGCCGCGCATCCGCGCGGTCTCGGCGACGAGCAGCTCGACCAGCTCGTCGCGGACGGCGGAGTCGACGAGCAGGTAGTCCGGGGCGACACAGGTCTGGCCGGAGTTCATGAGCTTGGTCCAGGCGATCCGGCGCGCGGCGACCTCGACGTCGGCGTCCGCGGCGACGATCACCGGGCTCTTCCCGCCCAGCTCGAGCGTGACCGGGGTCAGGTGCGGCGCCGCGGCGGCCATCACCTTCGCCCCGACCTCCGGGCTACCGGTGAAGAACGCGTGGTCCAGGCCCTGCGCGAGCAGCTCCTGGGTCTCCCCCGGCCCCCCGGTGACGACGGCGACGGCGTCCGGATCGGTGTAGCGCGGCAGCAGCCGAGCGAGCACCTCGGCGGTCGCGGGCGCGTACTCCGACGGCTTCACCACGGCGCAGTTCCCGGCCGCGAACGCGGCCACCAGCGGCGCGAGCGTGAGGTACGCCGGGTAGTTCCACGGCCCGATGACCAGCACGACCCCGAGCGGCTCGTGCACCCAGCGCGCCGACCCCGGTTGCACCGACAGCGGCAGACCGACCCGGTGCGGGCGCATCCAGCGGCGCAGGCGCCTCCGGGCGTGGCGGGGCTCCGCGACGGTCGGGGCCAGGTCGGCCATCCACGCCTCGACGCGGGGACGGCCGACGTCCGCGGCCAGGGCCGCGACGAACTCGTCCTCGGCCTCGGTGAGCATCCGCTCCAGACCGCCCAGCTGGCGCAGCCGCCAGCTCCGGTCACGGGTCCGGCCACCACGGAACGTGGCGCGCAGCCGGGCCACCTGCTCGGCGACGGACGGCCCGCCGGTGTCCGCTCCCACGGCCCCGGTGGTCCCACCGGTCTCGGTCACGCTCATCGGCGGCTCTCCCACGTCGTCGA
Organism: Pseudonocardia sp. SID8383; assembly: GCF_009864975.1. NCBI lineage: Bacteria > Bacillati > Actinomycetota > Actinomycetes > Pseudonocardiales > Pseudonocardiaceae > Pseudonocardia > Pseudonocardia sp. SID8383. The sequence continues at coordinate 5,301 of NZ_WWFY01001153.1, read as the reverse complement.
GGTCGGGTACTTCCCCAGTAACGTAATCTACGTTACGTTCCGGGTTCAAGGTCACACACTCACGACGACGTGGAGGAACCGTGCCCGGATTCGCCGACGAGGACGAGCTGTACCGCTACATCGGTGGCATCTTCGAGGCCGCACTGGCCGACCCCGAACTGGAGCCCAAGCTCCGCGGCACCGGACTGGTCCTGCGCCAGCAGTGCACCGACCCCGACTCCGCGCTGATCATCGACCTGCCCGGGGCGAAGGTCTGGAAGGGCTCCGACGCCGGCGCCCCCGAACCGCAGGCCACGATGACCATGTCCACCGAGACCGCGAACGCCTACTGGCAGGGCACGGTCAACCTGACCTTCGCCATGGCCAAGGGCAAGGTGAAGGTCGACGGCACCGTCACCAAGCTCCTGCAGCTCGCGCCGCTGTCCAAGCGCCTGTTCCCGACCTACGTCGAGCGTCTCAAGGCCGACGGCCGCGAGGACCTCCTGGTCACCACGTGAGCCGCCGGATACTGGTGACCGGTGCCGCGTCCGGGATCGGTGCCGAGGTCGCGCACCGGTTCGTCGACGCCGGCGACGAGGTCGTCTCGCTGGACCTGAAGGACACCCCCGTCGGCGTCGCGCGGCACGTGCACTGCGATCTGTCCGACGTCGCGTCGATCGACGCCGCCGTCGCCGCCCTGGACGGGGAGTTCGACGCCCTCTGCAACGTGGCCGGGGTGCCCGGCACCGCGCCTGCGGAGCTCGTGCTGCGGGTGAACCTGCTCGGGCTCCGTCACCTGACCGAGTCGGTCGTCGAACGGATCCGCCCCGGTGGCGCGATCGTGAACGTCGCCTCCATCGCCGGCTACGGCTGGGCCGACCGGCTGGCGGCGCTGCGCGAGCTGCTCGCCACCGACACCGTCGACGAGGGGCTCGCCTGGTTCGCCGAGCACCCGCAGGCGGGCAACGCCTACAACTTCTCGAAGGAGGCCCTGATCGTCTACACGATGCTCATGGCCCCCGTGTTCGGCGAGAACGGGGTGCGGATGAACGCCGTCTGCCCCGGACCGGTCGAGACGCCCATCCTCGGCGACTTCGAGGAGTCCATGGGCAAGGAGAACCTCGACGCGCTCGCCGCGTTCCTCGGCAGGCACGCGGCCCCCGCCGACATCGCCGGACCGGTGCTGTTCCTGGCCGGCCCGGAGTCCGCCTGGATCAACGGGCACGCGCTCGTCGCCGACGGCGGCATCAGCGGTGCCGTGCTGACGGGCATGATCCCCCCACCCGAGATCTGATCCGGTTCCGACGACGCAACCGCGAGGAGGCAACCCCGTGACCACGACGGAGAAGCGCCCGTACGACCCGCTCGACATCTCCACCCAGGCGTTCTGGGCACAGCCCCCGGACGCCCGCGAGAAGCGGTTCGCCGAGCTGCGCCGCGAGCGCCCGCTGTCCTGGCACCCGCCCGCCGAGACCGATCTGCTGCCCGACCCGGACGCCCCGGGGTTCTGGGCGCTGGTCACCCACGCCGACATCCAGGCCGTCAGCCGCGACGCCGAGACCTTCGCGTCCGGCCAGCAGTACGGCGGCGTGATGCTGGAGGACGTGCCCGAGGACATGCTGGAGGCCGCGCACTCCATCCTCGCGATGGACGCACCGCGCCACCACCGCCAGCGCAAGGTCATCAGCTCGGTGTTCACCCCGCGCCGGGTCCGGCAGATCGAGGAGCAGATCGCCGAGCAGGCCCGGCTCATCGTCGACGACCTGCTCGCCGGCGACGGCTCGGCGGACTTCGTGACCGCGGTCGCGGCGCGGCTGCCGATGTGGACGATCTCGCAGATGATCGGCATCCCGCCGGAGAAGCAGCAGGAGGTCGCCGACGCCGCCAACGCCATGGTCGGCTGGAACGACCCGGACTACATCGGCGAGGGCGACCCGATGGCGGTGCTGCTCAACGGGCTGATGACGCTGCACACGGCGTCGTTCGAGCTGTCCGCGCTGCGCCGCGAGTCCCCCGCGGACGACCTGATGACCGCTCTGGTGCAGGCCGAGGTCGACGGCGACGCGCTGACCGACGAGGAGATCGCGGCGTTCTTCGTCCTGCTCTGCGTCGCGGGCAACGACACCACCCGGCAGACCTCCAGCCACGCGATCCTCGCGCTGGACCGCAACCCCGGGCAGAAGCGGCTGCTGACCGAGGAGTTCGACGACCGGATCACGCCGGCCGTCGAGGAGTTCGTCCGCTGGGCCAGCCCCGTGCTGACCTTCCGGCGTACCGCGACCCGGGACACCGAGATCCGCGGGCAGCGGATCGCCGAGGGCGAGCGGGTCGTGATGTTCTACCACTCCGGCAACCGCGACGACGCCGTGTTCGCCGACCCGCACGTCTTCGACATCACCCGCGCCGAGAACCCGCACGTCGGCTTCGGCGGCGGCGGCCCGCACTTCTGCCTGGGCCACCACCTGGCCAGGACCCAGCTGCGGGCGCTGTTCCACCAGCTGCTCACCCGCGTCCCGGACCTGTCGGTCGGCGAGCCGGAGTGGCTGACCGGCAACTTCATCAACGGCATCAAGCGGCTGCCGGTCACCTTCGGGACGGGCTCGTGAAGCTCGGCCTGGCACTCGGCTACTGGGGTGCCGGGCCGCCGCCGGGGACCGTGGAGAAGGTCGACGCCGCCGAGGACCTCGGCTTCGACTCGATGTGGACGGCCGAGGCCTACGGCTCGGACGCGTTCACCCCGCTGTCCTGGCTCGGTTCCCGGACCACGCGGATGCGCCTGGGCACCTCGGTCGTGCAGATGTCCGCGCGCACCCCGACCGCGACGGCGATGGCCGCCATGACCCTGGACCACCTGTCCGGCGGCCGGATGGTGCTGGGCATCGGCGCGTCCGGGCCGCAGGTCGTCGAGGGGTGGTACGGGCAGCCGTACCCGAAGCCGCTGGCCCGCACCCGGGAGTACGTGGCGGTCCTGCGGGACACGATCGCCCGGGAGAAGGTCGGCTCCGACGGGCCGCACTACCCGATCCCGTACCCGGGCGGCACCGGGCTGGGCAAGCCGCTGCGCTCGACGCTGCACCCGTACCGGACCGACCTGCCGATCCTGCTCGCGGCCGAGGGCCCGAAGAACGTCGCGCTGGCCGCCGAGATCGCCGACGGCTGGCAGCCGCTGTTCTACGCGCCCCGGCACGACGCGCACTACCGGGAGTCCCTCGACGCCGGGTTCGCCGCCCGCGGCGGGCGCCCGGACGGCTTCGAGGTCGTCTGCATGGTGCAGGTCGTCATCGACGACGACGTCGAGGCCGCCGCGGACCGGATCCGCCCGTTCCTCGCGCTCTACATCGGCGGGATGGGCGCCAAGGGCGCGAACTTCCACTACGAGGTCTTCGCCCGCATGGGCTACGACGACGAGTGCTCCCGCATCCAGGAGCTCTACCTGGGCGGGGACAAGGACGCGGCCGCGAAGGCCGTCCCGACCTCGATGGTCGAGCAGGTGGCCCTGATCGGCCCGAGGGCGAAGATCGCCGAGGAGCTGCCGGTGTTCCGCGACTCGCTGGTCACGACGATGGTCGTCGACGGCACCCCGGAGCACCTGCGCACCGTGCGCGAGCTCGTCGACGGCTGACCCGCTCCCCCACACCGACGGCCCCGGTCCCGCTCGTGAGGGCCGGGGCCGTCGGTGCGCGCCGGGGGCGGTCAGTAGCGGATCAGTCCGCGGATGTTGCGTCCGGAGCGCATGTCCTCGTAGCCCTCGTTGACCTGGTCGAGGGTGTACTCCTTGGTGATCAGCTCACGGAGCTTGAGGTGGCCGAGGTTGTGCATCTCCAGCAGCCGGGGGATGTCGAACTGGGCCGCGGAGCTGCCGAACAGCGCGCCGCGGATCTGCTTCTCGTAGAGCGTGAGGTCGAGCAGCGACAGCGACGCCGTCTCCTCCTCGGCCCGGGCCAGCGCGGTGACGACGACCCGGCCGCGCTTGCCGACCAGCTGCAGCGCGGGCTGCAGGTCCTCGCCCATCGCGACGCCCGTGCACAGGACCGCCGCCTCGGCCATCTGCCCGCGGGTCACCTCGCTGACGATCTCCCAGGCCTCGTCGATGCTCGCGGCGACGTGCGTGGCGCCCAGCTCGCGGGAGCGCTCCCGCTTGTGCTCGACCGGGTCGACGGCCACGACGTACCGGCAGCCCGCCGCCCGGGCGCCCTGCACCGCGTTCGCGCCGATGCCGCCGATCCCGATGACCACGGCGGTGTCCCCGGCCCGCAGGTCCGCGGTGCGCACCGAGGAGCCGAAGCCGGTGGTGACGCCGCAGCCGACCAGCGCGGCCAGGTCCAGCGGGAAGCCCTCGTCGATCTTCACGGCGGACTTCACCGGGACCACGGTGTGCCGGGCGAACGTGCCGAGCAGGCACATCTGGCCCAGGTCCTCGCCACGGGCGTGGAACCGGTAGGTGCCGTCGAGCTGCGGGCCGAGGGTGGCGCCGGCGCCGTCGTTGCAGAGGTTCGGCTGGCCCTTGGAGCAGTACGGGCAGCGCCCGCAGGAGGGCAGGAAGGTCATGACGACCGGGTCGCCGACCTCGAGCTCGGTGACGCCCGGGCCGACCTCGATGACCCGGCCCGCGCCCTCGTGGCCGCCGACCATCGGCAGGACCGCGGGCAGGTCACCGGTGACGAGGTGCTCGTCGGAGTGGCACAGCCCCGATGCGGTCAGCTCGACCATCACCTCCCCGGCGTTCGGGGAGTCGAGCTCGACCTCCTCGATCTCCCACTTGCCACCGGGTTCCCACAGCACCGCTGCCGTCGTACGCATGGCGGTCGATCCTGGCCGTGCGGAGACCTCCGGCACAGCCGTCGCCCGCGCCAGCGCTGGCCCCCGGGTGCCAGGGGAGCTCCTCAGGCGCCGGCGAGCGGCAGGGTGAGCCGGGCGACCAGCCCGCCGCCCTCACGCGGGAGCAGGCTCAGCTCACCGTCCATCGCGGACGCAAGCGCCTCGGCGATCCACAGGCCCAGCCCGGCGGTACCGCGGCGCTCCCCCAGGGCGACGCCCTTGGCCGTCACGACGCCCTCCTGACCCGCGGGCAGCCCGGGCCCGCGGTCGCGGACCTCGGCGGTGAGCACGGCACCGTCGTGGGCCAGGTGCAGCTCCACGACCTCGTCGCCGGAGTGCCGGGCGGCGTTCTCGGCCAGGTTCGTGAGCATCCGGCGCAGCCGCTGCGGGTCGCAGTGGACCGCGGCCCCGGCCGGTTCGACGACCGGGTGCCGCCGGTGCGCGGCGATCCCGGCGGCGTCGAGCACGGCGTCGGCCAGCTCGGCGAGCGCGACACGGCGGGGC
>NZ_WWFY01000116.1:0-2094 GCF_009864975.1 Pseudonocardia sp. SID8383 | reverse complement strand
CGCGGGCGGCCCCGGGCGGCCGGGGGCAGGTCCGCGTCGTCGGCACCGGCGTCGAGCGCCGCGACACCGTCGGCCTCCACGGCCGACGCGGACCGCTCGTAGTCGCGGGACCGAGCGCGGCGGGTTCCCCAGGCGGTCGGCGGCAGCATCAGGGTGAGGCTGGCGAACCGGGCCGGGTCGGCCAGCGCGGCGTGCAGCAGCGTCCCGGCGCCCATCGACGGCCCGACCCCGTGCACCCGCTCCCCCGGCACGACGTGGTCGAGCAGCCCCAGCAGGTCCCGGGCCAGCGCGGGCCACCGGTAGTCCGCGGGATCGGTGGTACCACCGGAGCGGCCGTGGCCGCGCGCGTCGTAGCGCAGCAGCCGGACGCCCTCGACCCGGGAGGCGATGTCGAGCCGCATCAGGGCCTCACGGCGACGGCTGGAGGTGAGGCCGTGCAGCGCCACCACCGCCGGACCGCCGGAGGTGTCGCGGACGTCGAAGTCCAGTGTCGCCCCGGCGATCCCGAACGTGGCCATGCGCTACGCCTCCCGATCTTCGTCGGCCTAGGTTATGGCCATGCGGCTGACGAGCGTGACGCACCTGCGCCTGCCCTACGGGACGCTGCTCGGCTACGACGTCGCCGTCGGCCGGACCGGGCACCCGGTCCCGGTCTCGTTCGACCAGCGCCGCCATGTCGGCCGCGGGGACCGGCCGGGCTCGTGGATGGCGATCACCTGCCGGCTGCCCGCGGTGGACCTCGACGCGCTGGCCGGGGCCTGGCTGGCGGTGCTGCGCCGGCACGGGACGCTGCGCACGGTGTTCTCCCCCGGCCCGGACGGCCCCCGGCTGCACGAGGTGGACCTGCGTCCCGGCCGCTGGGTCACCCACCCGGTCGCGCCCGGCCAGGCCGTCGACGACGCCGTCCGCCGGATGCTCGACGAGCGCTGCACCCCCTACGCGGCGCCGTCGCACCGGCTCTGCGTGATCCTCACCGCGGACCGGCCGACGCTCGTCGTGGCCGCCGACCACGCCCACGTGGACATGTGGTCGCTGCTGGTGGTCCTGCGCGACCTCGTGCAGGGCCTGGGCGGGACGCTGCCGCCCGGCACCGTGCGCCCCTTCGCCGAGCACACCGCCGCCCTGGCCGGCCGGGAGCCGGCGCCCGACGGGGTCCGGCAGCGCTGGGCCGAGATCCTGGCCGCGGGCGGCGACGTGATGCCCCGCTTCCCGCTGCCGCTGGGCGAGCTCACCCCCGCTCCCCCGGAGCGCGTCGAGGTGCGTGACGTGCTCGGCGTCGACGACTGCGCACTGTTCGAGCGCCGGGCCCGCGGGTCCGGGGTCTCGACGCTGGCACTGGTCACCTCGGTCATGACCCGCACCACCCGGGAGCTGGCGCACGCCCCGCTGCGCGCGGTGTTCCCCGTGCACAGCCGCTACGACGACCGCTGGCACGGCTCGGTCGGCTGGTTCATCACGAACGCGGTGATCGACGCGCGCGACCCGGATCCGCGGGCCTGCGCCGACGCCGTCCGCGAGGCCGTGCGGCTCGGCTCCTGGCCGCTCGACGACGTGCTGGCCCCGTGGGGCGGGATGCCCGAGGCGCCCGGCATGTTCGCGATCTCCTGGCTGGACCTGCGACGGCTGCCGGTGCGCATCGACCACGCCGGGCTGGACGCGCAGTACGTCAGCTCGGCGGGCGACGCCGACGGCGTGATGGTGTGGTTCATCCTCGACGAGGCGGGCCTGCACCTGCGCTGCCGTTACCCCGACACCGACGAGGCACGGGAGAACGTCGGCGCCTGGCTGGACCGGGTCGTCGACGGCGTCCGGTCCAGCGCCCACCCGGCGGGGGCGGACGTCGTGCTGGCCGGGGACCGGCTCGTCGTCGACCGGGCCACCCGGGCCGACGTCGCGGCGGTCGTCGCGCTGCTGTCGGGTTCCGGGGACGCCGACGCCGACGACCCGGACCTGGCGCCCCACGAGGAGGCCTTCGACGCCCTGGACCGCGACCCCGGCCGGTTCCTCGCGGTCGCCCGCGCCGGCGACGGCCGGGTGGTCGCGACCGTGCAGCTCACGATCCTGCCCGGGCCCGCCCTGCGCGGCGCGACCCGG
>NZ_WWFY01001152.1:0-5263 GCF_009864975.1 Pseudonocardia sp. SID8383 | reverse complement strand
CCGACGTGCGGGCGCTGCTCGCCGTCGCCGCCCGGGCACCGGACGAGGCCCGCCGGACCGACGCCCTGCGCCGCGCCCAGCTCCTGCTGCGCACCGACGCCACCGCCTGGTCGGTCGGGGACGAGCACGTCGGCGTCACCGCGGACCTGTCCGGCGTCGGACCGGCCCGCCCGGACACCGGGACCTGGGCCCGGTTCCACCGCGCCCGCCTCGGCTGACCGCGCTGCATCTGATCGGCAGGTGCGCATCAGTGGCACTTGTGTCCGCAGGGACGTATGTGATCCCGTTCAGGTGATCAACCGACGGGGGGACGTCGTGCTGCGCTCCTTCGGCGAACTGACCGCGCCGAGCCGGATGCTCGTGGTGAACCAGTTCGGCATCAACCTGGGCTTCTACCTCGTGCTGCCGTTCCTGGCCACCCACATGGGGAGCCTGGGCTACGCGGCGGCGACGATCGGACTCGTCCTCGCCCTGCGCAACCTGTCGCAGCAGGGGATGTTCCTGGTCGGCGGCTCGGCGGCGGACCGGATCGGCTGCCGTCCGGTGATCATCGTCGGGTGCGCGCTGCGGATCGTGGCGTTCGGGCTGTTCGTCGTCGCCGACTCCCTGCCCGGCCTGATCGCCGCCGCGGTGCTGACCGGGCTGGCCGGGGCGCTGTTCAACCCCGCGGTGCGCGCCTACCTGATGGCCGAGGCCGGCGATCGCCGCGCCGAGGTCTTCTCCGTGTTCAACGTGTTCGGCCATGCGGGGGCCCTGCTCGGGCCGCTGCTCGGCGCCGCGCTGCTCGCGGTGGACTTCCGCCTCGTCGCAGCCGTGGCGTGCGCCGTGTTCACGGTCCTGACCGTCGCGCAGCTGTTCGTCCTGCCCGCCCGTCCGGCGCCGCCGCAGGACCGTGGGCTGCTCGGCAGCTGGGGCGAGGTCGTCGGCAACGGCCGGTTCCTGCTGTTCGCGCTCGGCGGGGCCGGCTACTTCGCCCTGTTCAACCAGCTGTACCTGGTGCTGCCGGTCGAGGCGCAGCGCGTGTCCGGCGTCGCCGGTGCGGTCAGCGCGGTGTTCGTCGTGTCGACCCTCGTCGGCATCCTCGGCCAGGTCCGCATCACCGCGTGGTGCCGCGCCCGCTGGACCGACGGGCGCACGATGGCCGCCGGGCTCGTGCTGATGGGCGCCGGGTTCGTCCCGCTGGGTGTCGCGGCGCCGTTCGTGCCGACCGCGCCCGCCGGGGAGTGGACCGCGGCCGGGCTGCTCGCGGTCACACCGGTCCTCGCGGGCACGGTCGTGTTCACCGTCGGCATGGCGATGACCAACCCGTTCTCGCTCGCGCTGCTGCCCCGGGTCGGCAGCGAGCAGCTCGCCGGCACCTACTACGGCTGGTACTACCTCGTCTCCGCCGCCGTCGTGGCGGTGAGCAACACCGCCGTCGGGAACCTGCTCGACCGCCATCCCGACGGCGCCGGCCGCTGGATCCCGTTCGCCGTCCTGCTCGCGATCGGGCTCGTCGGCGCCGCTGTCATCGCCTGGATGCAGCGCACCGGCAGGCTCGAACCGCGCGCCGTCACGACCAGCACCGCCACCACCGCCTGAGGAGCACCCGTGGAGCTGACCCGACGCACCTTCCTGGGCGGCGCCGCCGCGCTCGCCGCGGTCCCCGCCCTCGCCGCCTGCGGCGGCGGCACCGGCGGGGGTTCCGAGCGGCTGCGCGCCGCCTTCCCCGGCGGCGGCTCCCGCGAGTCGCTCGACCCGCACGTCGTCCCGCAGTTCGTCGACCAGGTCCGGGCCAGGGCCACCTTCGACACGCTCACCGGGTGGTCGCAGGACATGACCGCCGAGCCCCGGCTGGCCGAGTCCGTCGAGCCGGACGCCGCCGGCACGCGCTGGCGGATCCGGCTGCGTGACACCCGCTGGCACGACGGCCGCCCGCTGACCGCCGACGACGTCCTGTTCACCTTCCGGCGCATCGCCGACCCCGCCACGACCGCCTCGGCCGCGTCGCTGTTCACCCGGGTCGACCTCACCGCGAGCCGGGCCGCCGGACCGCGCGAGGTCGAGGTCGTCCTCACCGCGCCGGACTTCACCTTCCCGCTCTGGCTGGGCGCGCCCGGCAGCGAGATCGTCGCGGCGGGCACCACCGGGTTCGCCACACCGGTCGGGACCGGGCCGTTCCGGTTCGTGTCCTTCACCCCCGGCGGCCCCACCGTCTACACCCGCAACGACGCCTACTGGGACGGCGCCCCGCCCGCCCCGGGGCTGGAGCTCACCCCCATCGACGAGGAGCAGGCCCGTCTCGGGGCGCTGCTGTCCGGCCAGGTCGCCTACGCCCACGACCTGCGTCCGGCGAGTGCCCGCCAGGTGGAGGCCCAGGGCGGGCGGGCCACCCTGCTCACCGCACCGCAGTCGACCACCCAGTTCCTCAACCTGCGTGTTGACCGGCCACCGTTCGCCGACCCACGGGTGCGGGAGGCCGTGCGGCTCGGCATCGACCGCGAGGCGCTGGTCCGGGTGGTCCTGCTCGACACCGGGCAGGTCGGCGCCGACCTGTTCGGCGGGCCGGACCTGGAGTACTACCCGGCCGGTGCGACGGCGGCCCCGCGCGACGTCGGGCGCGCCCGGGCACTGCTGCGCGAGGCCGGGGCCGAGGGGCTGGCGTTCGAGCTGCAGACCTCGGGCAGCGACCCGAACTTCCAGCCCGCGGCCACACTCGTCGCCGAGCAGCTGCGCGAGATCGGCCTGGCCCCGACCCCGCGGGTGCTCGACGCCCCGACCTACTTCACCACCGTCCGCACCTCCGGGGTCGCGTCGTTCACTCGCACCGGGGCGCTGCCGATCCCCGACTTCATCGGGCGTCGCCGGCTGTCGTCCGCCGACAACTCGAACTACACCGGCTACCGGAGCGCCGAGGTCGACCGGCTCTACGCCGAGGCCGTCGCGAACCCCGACGAGAGCGCCCGCGGGGCGGACCTCACCCGGATCCAGACCCTGCTGCGCGACGAGTCGGGGGCACTGGTGTGGGCGCTGTCGGACTGGAACGTCGGTGTCGCCGCGGGGGTCACCGGGATCGAGGCCGCCAAGCCCAACAGCCACCTGTGGGGCCGCTTCGACAAGGCCGCCGCCGGATGAGCACCGGCGCGGCCCCGCCCGTCGTCGACGCCCGGGGCGGACGGTCCCCCGCCGGACGGGTGGCGGTCGCGGCCGCCCAGCTGCTCGCCGCCGTCGTGGCGATCTTCGCGCTGACGACGCTGCTGCCCGGCGACGCGGCCGAGGTCGTCCTGGGGCCCGACGCGACCGACGAGCAGGTGGAACGGCTGCGCACCGAGCTGGGTACCGGCCTCCCGGCCGCGGAGCGGCTCGGCGACTGGCTCGGCGGGCTCGTCACGGGCGACCTGAAGACCTCGCTGGTGACCGGGCGGCCCGTCGTCGACGAGGTGGCGGACCGGCTCGGGAGCACCGTGCTGCTCGCCGCGCTGGGGCTCGCCGTCATGGTCCCGCTGGGGGTCGCCGTCGGCACCGCGGCGGGACGCAGGCCGGGCAGCGTCGTGGACCGGGTCTCCACGGCGACGGTGTCGGCGCTGCAGGCCGCCCCGCAGTTCGCGACCGGGCTGCTGCTGGTCGGGCTCTTCTCGCTGCAGCTCGGCTGGCTCCCCGCGACCGGGGGCGGCGGGTCCCTGCTCAGCCCGGCGGTGCTGGTGCTGCCGGTCGTCGTGCTGGTCGCGGCGCAGCTGGGGTGGCTGTCACGCCAGATCCGCCAGGGCGTGCTGCAGACCGATCGGGCACCGCACGTCACCCACCTGCGCCGGCTCGGCCTGCCCGAGCGCGACGTGCTGCTGCGCCACGTGCTCCCCGGCGGGCTCGCGCCGTCGGTGCAGCAGCTCGCCCGGATCGTCGAGGGCACGCTCGGCGGGGTCGTCGTCGTCGAGGCGCTGTTCGCGTTGCCCGGGGTGGGGGCCGGGGTGGTCGACGCGGTGCAGAACCGCGACATCCCGCTGATCCAGGGCTACGCGCTGCTCGCCGCCCTCGTCACCATCACGGTCAACCTGGTGGCCGACGCGGCGACCGCACGGCTGAGCCCGGTACGGGAGGACGAGCCGTGAGCCGGGTGCCGGTGACGACCGCGGTCGCCGCGCTGCTCGCCGGGGTGCCGCTGCTGTGCGCCGTGGCCGGGCCCGTCCTCGCGCCGCTGCTCCCGGTCCCGGGCGGGTCCGGCGCGCTGCTCCCGCCCGGGCCGGGGCACCCGCTGGGCACCGACGCGCTGGGCCGCGACGTGCTGACGCTCGCGCTCACCGGTGGCACCACCGTCGTCACGCTCGTCGTCGGCACGCTGGTGCTGGCCTACGCGGCCGGGGTCCCGCTGGGGCTGGTGCTCGCCGCGTCCGGGCGCCGGTGGGCGGTGCTGCTCACCCAGCGGACGCTGGACGTACTGCTGGTCCTGCCGTCGTTGCTGGTGCTGCTGGTGCTCGCCGGCACCGGACGGCGCGGTGTCGGCTGGCTGCTGGTCGCCACCGCGCTGCTGCAGCTGCCCGCGGTCGTCCGGGTGGTCCGGGGGGCCGCCGGGGCCCCCGCGCGGCGGGTGGCGCTGGAGACGATGACGCAGAACGGCGAGCGGTGGTGGCGGATCCATCTCGCCGAGACCGGGCGGTTCGTCGCCGGGCCGGTGCTCGTCGACGCCGGGACCCGCGGCGTGCTCGTGCTGACCGTGCTGACCGGCGCGAGCTTCCTCGGGGTCGGGCTGCCACCGGACACCGTCGACTGGGCGGTGGTGATCGAGCAGAACGCGGCGTCGCTGTTCCTCGCCCCGTACGCGCTGCTGGTGCCGGCGGGTCTGCTCGTGGCGCTCGCCGCGGGGACGAACGTGCTGGTGGACCGGCTCGCGGACCGGACGGGGGCGGTCGTGTGAGCGCGCTGTCGGTCCGCGGGCTGACCGCACGCACCGTCGACGGGACGGTGCTCCTCGACGGCGTCGACCTCGACCTCGCGCCGGGTGCGGTGCTCGCCGTCGTCGGGCCGTCCGGGGCGGGGAAGTCGACGCTCGGGCTGGCGGTACTCGGCGAGGCCGCCACCGGGGTGGCGCTCGACGGGTCGGTACGGATCGGGCCCGCCGAGCTGCTCGGCGTCGCCCCGCGGGAGCTGCGGACGCGCCGGGCCGGTCGGGTCGGGCACCTCCCGCAGCACCCGGGCCGGGTCCTGGACCCGGTGCGTCGGGTCGGGCCGGTCCTCGACGAGCTCGCCGCGACCGTGCACGGTCGCGGTCGACGGCACCGGACCGCCCGGG
>NZ_WWFY01001151.1:0-2102 GCF_009864975.1 Pseudonocardia sp. SID8383 | reverse complement strand
GCGGAGCTCGACCGTCGTGGCGCGGGAGCCGTGCTGGCCGGACGGGACGCCGCGGACGGCTCGGCCGTCGCCGCCGCCCGCTCGTCCGGGGCCGGTCCGATGGGCCGGCTCGCCACCGTCGACGGCGTCGGTACCGGTGCCGGGCGGGTCGCGACCGTGCTCGCGCTCGCCGAACGACAGGCAGGAGGCACCGGCCGCTACGGTTCCGGGGCCGGAACGGTGGGGCCGGTTCCCGCCGCCCCATGACCGATCGGTAGGCTGAAACTCCGTGCAGACTCGCGCCACCCGTCATCTCTTCGTCACCGGTGGGGTCGCGTCCTCGCTGGGTAAGGGCCTGACCGCCTCCAGTCTCGGTCAGTTGCTCACCGCGCGCGGGCTTCGCGTCACCATGCAGAAGCTCGACCCCTACTTGAACGTCGACCCCGGGACGATGAACCCGTTCCAGCACGGCGAGGTGTTCGTCACCGAGGACGGTGCCGAGACCGACCTCGACGTCGGCCACTACGAGCGGTTCCTGGACCGCGACCTCGCCGGGCGGGCCAACGTCACCACCGGCCAGGTCTACTCCGAGGTCATCGCCAAGGAGCGCCGCGGCGAGTACCTCGGCGACACCGTCCAGGTCATCCCGCACATCACCAACGAGATCAAGGACCGTGTCCTCGCGATGGCCGAGCCCGACGCCGAGGGCCTGGCCCCCGACGTCGTCATCACCGAGGTCGGCGGCACCATCGGCGACATCGAGTCGCTGCCGTTCGTCGAGGCCGCCCGCCAGGTCCGTCACGAGGTCGGCCGGGACAACTGCTTCTTCCTGCACGTGTCGCTGGTGCCGTACCTGGCGCCGTCGGGCGAGCTGAAGACCAAGCCGACCCAGCACTCCGTCGCGGCGCTGCGCAACATCGGCATCCAGCCCGACGCGGTGGTGCTGCGTGCCGACCGGGAGATCCCCGAGGGCATGAAGCGCAAGATCTCGCTGATGTGCGACATCGAACTCGACGGCGTCGCCGCGTGCCCGGACGCCCCGTCGATCTACGACATCCCGAAGGTGCTGCACGGCGAGGGCCTCGACGCCTACGTCGTGCGCCGGCTCGGGCTGCCGTTCCGCGACGTCGACTGGACCGTGTGGGGCGACCTGCTCGACCGCGTCCACCACCCGCGGGAGACCGCGACGATCGCTCTGGTCGGCAAGTACGTCGACCTGCCCGACGCCTACCTCTCGGTCACCGAGGCGCTGCGGGCCGGCGGCTTCGCCCACCACGCCAAGGTGGCGATCCGCTGGGTGCCGTCGGACTCCTGCGAGACCCCGGCCGGCGCGGCCGAGGCGCTCGACGGCGTCGACGGAGTGCTCGTCCCCGGCGGCTTCGGCATCCGCGGCATCGAGGGCAAGCTCGGCGCGATCACCCACGCCCGCACCCGGCGCATCCCCGCCCTGGGGCTGTGCCTGGGGCTGCAGTGCATGGTCATCGAGACCGCGCGCACCGTCGCCGGCCTGGAGGACGCGAGCTCGACCGAGTTCGACCCGGAGACCGCGCACCCGGTGATCTCGACGATGGCGACCCAGCGCGACGTCGTCGCGGGCGAGCGGGACATGGGCGGGACCATGCGCCTGGGTGCCTACCCGGCGGTGCTGCAGCCCGGCTCGGTCGCGGCGAAGGCCTACGGGGCGCGCGAGATCTCCGAGCGGCACCGGCACCGCTTCGAGGTCAACAACGCCTACCGGCAGCAGCTCACCGAGGCGGGCCTGGTGTTCGGGACCTCCCCGGACGGGACGCTGGTGGAGTTCGTGGAGCTGCCGTCGTCGCAGCACCCGTTCTTCGTCGGGACCCAGGCGCACCCCGAGCTCAAGAGCCGCCCGACCCGGCCGCACCCGTTGTTCGCGGCGTTCGTGAAGGCGGCGCTGCGCTACCGGGCCGAGGACCGGCTGCCGGTGCACCTGCCCGGCCGGGACAACACCGACGCCGACGACGCCGAGACGGTCGAGGGCGACGACGTCGCCGTCGGCGCGGGCGGCAACGGCGTGGCCCGGACCGAGAGCACCTCCGCCCGCTGACCCCGACCGGGCCGGGCCGCCGAGGGTGGCCCGGTCCGGCACGGCGCCCCGGGGC
>NZ_WWFY01001150.1:0-7466 GCF_009864975.1 Pseudonocardia sp. SID8383 | reverse complement strand
TCACCGCGGGCCCCGGTCCCCGCCGGGCCCCGGCACCCCGCCCGCCGCGACCCGGCTCTCCCGCGCCGTCCGCCCCCGGTAGCGGGACAGCGCCACCCCCGTCAGTGCGAGCACGCCGCCGAGCAGCGCCAGCGGCGGCGGCAGCTCCCCGAGTACCGGCCACGCCATGAGCACCACCAGCGTCGGGACGAGGTAGGTGGTGACGCCGAGCTGTCCCGCGTCGGTCCGCGACAGCGCGTACGCCCAGGTCCCGAACGCGAGCGCCGTCGGGACGAGCCCGAGGTAGACCATCCCGGCGATCTCCGGCCCGGACGCCGTGCCGAGACCGTCGGCCAGGTCGCCGGCCCACGGCAGCGTGACGACCGCTCCGACCACGCAGGCGACCTGGGTGACCTGCACCGCGGGCAGGCGCCGGAGCACGGGCTTCTGGGCGAGCACCCCGATCGTCCAGGTCGCGGCGGCCAGCAGGCACAGCAGCGCGCCCACCGGGCCCCCGGCACCGGCCGGGCCGTCGCCCGAGGTGGCGAACCCGATCAGCACGGCCCCCGCGAACCCGATCCCGGCGCCCGTCAGCAGCGGGCGCGGGAAGCCCTCCCGCAGCACGACGCCGGCGGAGAGCGCGATGAGGATCGGTCCGACGTTCACCAGCATCGCTGCGGTCCCGGCGTCGAGGCGTTCCTCGGCCGCGTTCAGCGCGACGTTGTACACGGCGAACCAGCTCACCCCGCACACCACCATCAGCAGCCACTCCCGCGCGGTCGGCCGCACCCAGGACCGCGATGCCAGCACGGCGAGCGTGAGCGCGGCCCCGCCGACCGCCAGTCGTCCGAGCGCGAGCGCACCGGCGCCGAACGCCGGCCCCACGGCCCGGATCGCCACGAACGCCGACGCCCACGCCAGCACGGTCACCCCGGCCGCCGCGGCGACCCGCATCCCTGTTCCCGTCACGGCGACGACGCTAGGCGCCGGACGTTTCGGCCTGCACCGAATTCAGCCCCGGTAGTACGGTGCCGTCGCCGCGAGGGTCGCCTCCCAGTCCGGCATCGGTGCCCCGGCCAGGACTGCGGCGAGCCGGTCGAGGTACCAGTGCCAGCCCGGGCCGGCGTCGGCCGGGGAGAACCCGTCGGGCAGCACCTGCTCGAACACGAGCACGGCGCCCCCGCCGTCCGGGGTGAGCGTCACCGACAGCTCCCACGGCTCGCCGTCACCCTCCCGGATGTCGACGACCAGCCGGTGCGGGGGCTCGCAGTCCCGGACGAGCACGGTGGACGGGGCGCCGCCGCCGTCCTCGTCGCTGGTCAGGACGAGCTCGACGGTGCCGCCGGGCCGCCCGTCGCCGCTCCACCGCCCGAACCACCGCGCGCAGCGGTCCGGGTCGGTGACCGCCGACCAGACGTCGGCGACGGGTTCGTCGTGGACGCGGCGGAACCGCAGCACGGCACGCCCGTCGGTGCCGCGGACCACCTCCCCGGCACGGCTTCCGGTATCGGTCACGGGTTCCTCCTCGATCCACGGGCCAGTTCGGTGTCGAGCGCGTCGAGCCGCTGCGTCCAGAAGCCGCGCAGCCCGGCCAGCCACTGCTCGGCCGCGGCAGGCCCGGACGGGTCGACCGCGTAGAGCCTCCGGGTCCCCTCCGCCCGGACGGTGGCGAACCCGTTGTCCCGCAGCACGCGCAGGTGTCGGGAGACGGCCGGCTGCGATATCCCGAACTCGGCGCGGACGACCTCGGTCACCCGCCCTGCCGTCCGCTCGCCCCCGGCAAGGAGTTCCAGGATGCGCCGCCGGACGGGGTCGCCCAGCACGTCGAACGCTTTCACAACTCCGAGTTTATATAACTCTGAACGGAAATAGTAGCCCGCTGGACGGATCGACGCCTCGCCGCTATGGTTCATTACATGACTAATGAACCACTGCACTACGGCACCGGGAGGTCGCCGTGATCGACGACGGACGCCCGCTGTTCGCGCAGATCGCGGAGGACATCGCGTCCGCCGTGGTGGACGGGACCTATCCGGAGGAGACCCAGGTGCCGTCCAGCAACGAGCTCGCCGCCTTCCACCGGATCAACCCGGCCACCGCGGCGAAGGGTCTCAACCAGCTGGTCACGCAGGGCGTGCTCTACAAGAGACGGGGGATCGGCATGTTCGTCGCCGAGGGGGCACGGTCCCGGCTGCTGGAGAGCCGCCGCGAGGACTTCGCCCGGCAGTACATCGCTCCGCTGGTCACCGAGGCCCGCAAGCTCGGCATCGACCCCGAGCAGCTCAAGAAGATGATCGACGTCTGGGGGGACGACCGATGAGCACCGACGTGATCGCCATGCACGGCGTCACGAAGCGCTACAGCGACGTGACCGCGCTCGACGACGTGACGTTCACGCTGGAGGAGAACCGCATCCACGGGCTGCTCGGCCGCAACGGCGCAGGCAAGACCACCGCGATGCAGATCCTCACCGCGCAGAACTTCGCGACCTCCGGGCGCGCCGAGATCTTCGGCGAGCAGCCCTACGAGAACGCCCGGGTGCTCGCCCGCACCTGCTTCATCCGCGAGTCGCTGAAGTACCCGGACGAGTACCGGGTCCACCACGCGCTCCGGGCCGCCGCGAGCGTGTACCCGCAGTGGGACCAGGCCTTCGCCGACCGGCTCGTCGGGGAGTTCGGGCTCCCGCTCACCCGGCTCTGCAAGAAGCTCTCGCGCGGCCAGCAGTCCGCGGTCGGGGTGATCATCGGACTGGCCTCGCGGGCCCCGCTGACCTTCTTCGACGAGCCCTACCTGGGCCTCGATGCCGTCGCCCGGCAGATGTTCTACGACCACCTGCTCGCCGACTTCGCCGAACACCCGCGCACCGTCGTGCTCTCGACGCACCTGATCGACGAGGTCTCCGACCTCATCGAGCACGTCGTCCTGATCGACCGGGGCCGCGTGCTCATCGACGAGGAGGCCGAGGCGCTGCGCGGCCGGGCCGTCACCGTCTCCGGGCCCGCCGAGTCGGTCGAGCGGTTCGCCCGCGGCCACACCGAGCTGCACCGGGAGCGCCTCGGCGGCTTCCTCCGCGTCACCCTCTCCGGGGTCGCGCCGACCCGCACCGGCCCCGCCGAGCCGAACCTGCAGTTCGAGCCGGTCTCGCTGCAGCAGCTCGTCGTCCGTACGACCCAGCACAGCGCGGCGCCGGGCACCGGCGTCGCCCAGGAGGTCCTGTCATGACCGCCGTCACCGCCGACCGCAGCCCGGTCGAGAGCACATCCGCCCGGGTGCGTGCCGCGATCCGGATGGGCACGGTCAACTGGGGCCGCCGGTTCGGGGTGGCGTGGCTGATCCTGGCCGTCGTCTTCGTGCTGCACCAGACCATCTGGTGGGTCGTGAGGAGCAACGGCGGAGATGTGGAGGCCGGGTACATCGGCGCGCTGACGTCGTTCTTCTTCATCCTCGGCAGCACCTATCTCGCGCTGATGACCCAGGTGATGCCGTTCGCGCTGAGCCTGGGCATCACGCGACGGCACTTCTACCTCGGCACCGTCCTGCTGGTGGCGGCGGAGACCCTGGTCAGCGCGGTCGGGCTCAGCGTGCTGCTGGCCGTCGAACGGGCCACCGACGGCTGGGGTCTGCGGGTCCAGTTCTTCGAGATGGGCTTCATGGGGCAGTCGAACCCGGTCACCCAGGTGCTCGTGTACTGGGTGCCGCTGCTGACGATCGGACTGGTGTTCGTGCTGCTCGGTGCGGTATTCCGGCGCTGGGGACAGCTCGGGGTCTGGGGCGCGGCCCTGGTGCCCGTGCTGGTGGTCGCCGCCGGGATCGTGCTCCTGACCTGGCAGAACGCCTGGGGGGCGTTCGGCCGGTTCTTCGTCGAGACGCCGACGTGGGCGCTGCTCGCCGGCTATCCGCTGATCCTCGCCGCGGTCGCGGCGGGGGCCGGGTACCTGGTGCTGCGCCGCGCGACTCCCTGACGGAGGACCCGGCGGGGCCCGGCACCCTCGTGGGGGGTGGTGCCGGGCCCTCAGCCGGCCAGCACGAGATCGGCCCGTTCCGGTGCGCCACCGGAACGGGCCAGCTCCTGTTCGGCGCGCCGCCAGCCGTCGCGGTACGGGGCGTAGCCCGGCCAGTCCGCCCGCCCGCGCAGCCGCCGCTCCCGCTCGTCCGCCGACGCCTCCACCCAGATCGCCAGCGAGGTCACCGGCGCCAGCTCGGCCGCGCCGCTCCCGCACCCCTCCAGCACGACGACGGCCGCCGGCTCCAGCGTGCGTTCCGGTCCCGGCCGGTCGCGCACCCAGTCCCACGACGTCCAGCGCAGCGTCGTACCGGCCGCCAGCGGGTCACCGATCCCGCGCCGGGCCAGCGCCGGGACCCGGGGCAGCCCGTCCCAGCCGGGGCACAGGTCCTCGATCTCGAGCAGCGGGGCCCCGAGCCGGTCGGCGAGCTCGCGGGCCCGCGTGGACTTCCCGGCCCCGGAGAACCCGTCCACGGTGACCAGCCGGTTCCCGGCGGGCCCGGCGGGGGCGGCGTGCACGAGCCGGGCGACCGTGTCGGTCCAGCCCCGGTCCGCGACCGCCCTCACGGCCGGACGACCACCTTGACCTGCGACGCGTCGGGGGACAGGGCGTCGCCGACGTGGTCGAGGTCGACGTGCCCGGTCACCAGCCGGCCCAGGTCCACCGCGCCCGACGCGGCCATGCGCACCGCCGTCGGCCAGGTGTTGGCGTACCGGAAGGTGCCGGTCAGGGTGATCTCGCGCGACTGCAGCATCGACACCGGCAGCGTCATCTCGTCAGCACCCATCCCGACCAGCACCGCGGCGCCTCCCGGCCGGACCGCGGGCAGCCCGCCCAGCACCGCGGCCGGCACCCCGGAGCAGTCGACGAAGGCGTCCACACCGGACACGTCGGCACCCGGCGCGACGACGTCGGTCGCGCCGAAGTCGCGGGCCAGCGCGGCGCGCGCCGGGTCCGGGTCGCTGACGACGACCTCGGCGGCGCCCTGCACCGCCGCCACCTGCGCGACGAGCAGCCCGATCGGCCCCGCCCCGGCGACGAGCACCCGCGACCCGACCCCGGTGCCCGCCCTGTGGTTCGCCCACAGCGCGACCGACAGCGGTTCGAGCAGCGCGGCGACGTCGTCGGAGACGTGCTCGGGGACGGGGTGGGCGAAGTCGTCGGCGATCGTCACGTACTCGGCGAACGCGCCGTCGACCGGCGGGGTCGCGAAGAACACCATGTCCGGGCACAGGTTGTAGGCGCCGGTGTGGCAGTACCGGCAGCGACGGCAGGGCACACCCGGCTCCAGCGAGACGCGCTCGCCGATCCGCCGCGCGTCGACGCCCTCCCCGACACCCACGATCAGCCCGGACGGCTCGTGCCCGAGCACCATCGGCTCGCGCAGCACGAAGTCGCCGATCCGGCCGTGCCGGAAGTAGTGCACGTCGGAGCCGCAGGTGCCGACCGCCGCCACCCGCACCAGCACCTCCCGCGGACCGGGCCGGGGGACCGGTCGCCGCTGCACCTCCAGCTCACCGGCGGCACGCAGCACGCTGCACCGCATCGACTCCGGCACCTCGGCGATCGTCGTCACGGGCACGACGGTGGCACGCACGGGCGGGCCGGGCAACGCGGTGCGCCGACCGCGCCGGACGTACCGGTGCGCGCACGGTCGATCATTCCGGCGGACGTCGTCCGCCCCCGGGAGGTCCGCCGGTGGTGTACTGCTCCGCGACGAGAGGGAGGACCGGCCGCCCCGCGGGTGGCCGGCGACGAGAAGGACGCCCATGGGCTCGGCCATCGAACGACCGGCGGTCACCGGCTTCCACCACGTGGCGGCGGCCGTGACCGACGTGGAGTCCAGTGCACTCTGGTACCAGCGCGTCCTCGGGCTGCAACGGCTGCCGATGACCTTCCCGCACCACGACGCCGCCGACGGCTCGTCGGAGAAGGCGGCGCTGCTCCTCGACGTCGTGACCGGAGTGATGATCGAGCTGCACGCCCCGGCCGACGGCGACGGCGGCGGCCCCCGCGGCGCGCTCGACCACCTGGCGTTCGGCGTCGCCGACCGCGCGACCCTCGACGCCTGGGCCGCCTGGCTGGACAGCCTCACCGTGCCGCACGGCGGCGTCGTCGACCGGACCGACCCGACCGGCTACGCGACGCTGGAGTTCCGCGACCCGGACGGCATCGCGCTGGAGTTCATCCACTTCCCCGGCCGCGGTTAGGAGCTGCCCCGGCGGGGGTCCACACAGACCAGGCCCCACGGCCGGTCGTCGACCCGGGTCATCACCACGGTGGCGTGCCGCGACCCGCGGCCGCGCAGCTTCCGGGCGATCGCCTCGACGTCACCGGCCAGGCCGCGGCGCCGCACGTCGACCGCGCCGACGTCGAGCTCGCGCAGCAGCCGGGGCAGCCGCTTCTGGTCCCACGGACGGGAGTCGAGCACCCGCAGCGGCCGCGCGAACGGCGTGGCCGGGGGCTCGTCGTCGCCTGTGAGAAAGGCGATCCGCGGGTCGATCCGGGCGGTGCCGGTGGCCCGGGCCAGCGCGGAGACCAGTCCGGCCCGGGTGACGGCCGGGTTCGGGTCGAGCAGCCAGACGCCCGGTTCGCCGACCGCGATCCCGGTGTCCCCGTCCGGCGGGTCCGGCTCGCCCTGCAGTTCGTGCACGCCGTCGTCGTCGACGACGGTGGCGCGCGTGCGGGCGCGGGCCAGCGCGGGGGACCAGGCGCAGGCCTCCTTCAGCTCGCGTCCGAGCGCGAGGAACTCGATCTCCCAGTCCGGCGGGACGGTGTCGTGGTCGATCCCCGGTGCCGCCTTGATCCCGACCGCGCCGGCTCGCCGCTCCAGCTCCAGGCACCAGCCCAACGGCGGCTCGGACTCGCCGGTCCGCATCCGGCCACCGCCGGTGCGCCGGGCCGGGTCGACGAACACGCCGTCGGTGCCGGACAGGTCGGCGTCACGCACGTCGCGCCGCACCGTCCGGGCCGAGCCGCCGTGCACGGCCGCGTTGCGGTCGGCCATCCACAGGTGCACCGGATCCAGGTCGACGCCGGTGACCTCGTGGCCCGCCGCGACCAGCGAGACCAGGTCGCCGCCGATCCCGCAGCACAGGTCGACGACCGCGCGCCCGGCGAATCGGGCGGCCCGGTGTCGCGCGATCACCTCCGACGACGCCTGCTCCAGCCCGTCGCGCGTGAACCACATCCGCGCGGCCCGTGCGAACTTGCGGGCGGCCCGGTCCCGCAGCCCGGCCTGGGCCATCGCGTCGGCGACCAGCCCGGCGTCGTGCTCACGGCGCAGCGCGGTCCCCAGCCGGAGCGCGGCGTCACCGTCCCGGTCGGCGACGGCGAGCCGCTCCAGCAGCGCCGTCCCCTCCGGCCCGGCGAGCCGCTCCAGCCGGGCGATCGGATCGTCGTCCACGACGACAGTGTCCACGGCGCCGTCCCCGGCACCGTCGTGTGCCCGCACCGGCGTCGGCCGCCGCGGACCGGCGGGCG
>NZ_WWFY01001149.1:0-7104 GCF_009864975.1 Pseudonocardia sp. SID8383 | reverse complement strand
CGGCCGTCGCGACCCGCTCCGGGGTCAGCGACGCGCCGAGCGGGACCGGACGGACGTCGGCGACGTCGGCGAGCGGGTGCGGCTCGCGTGTCTCCGCCGCCGAGCGCAGGTCGACGACGGTCCGCGGCGGCCACGGCGATCCCTCGGGCAGGTCGAGGGCCCGGGCGTCGCGCGGGTCGCCCGGGCGGGGCGCGTCGGACCGGTAGAGCACCCCGTGCCGTACGCGGTAGCCGTCCGTCGTGCGCAGACCACCGAGATCACGCAGGTTCGCCGGGCGTCGGGTCGCGGCGCTGGAGAGGAATGCCGTCACCCGACCAGGGTCGGTGATCTCCCCGCGGCCGCGCCGAGGGTCGTGATCAGGGGCATCGGTGGTGTCGGTCACGCGGGACCCGACGGACGGACCGCACCGGGACATGGTACACTGGTTGATCGACGGCCGTCGGCGACGACGCACGGCCGCGAGCCCCGGAGGTCTGGGTTCACCGGCACATCATCTGGATCGAGATGCCGCACGCGGGCCTGGCGGGCTGGGAGAGCGGGCGAGAGCCGCCCGACGACACAGCGCACCCCCCTGCGCACGCCATTTTGAGGACCGAGTGAGCATTCTGCTGGACCAGCACCCCGACCTGAACGACTCCGGAGACGAGATCACCACTTCCGCCGCCATGACGGACACCGACGCCGACGCGACCGACACCGTGACCGCCGACGCCGCCCCCGACACCTCCGCCACGCCGGAGGTCACCCCCTCCCGTGAGGCCGTCGAGTTCGAGCCCGCCGCGGTCACGGCCGACGAGCCCGGCGACGACACCCCCGCCGGCCCGACCTTCGCCGACCTGGGCCTCGCGCCCCGGCTGCTCGAGACCCTGGACAAGCTGGGCTACGCCGCGCCGAGCCCGATCCAGGCCGCCGCGATCAGCCCGCTGATCGCCGGTCGTGACCTGCTGGGACAGGCCGCCACCGGGACCGGCAAGACCGCCGCGTTCGCGCTGCCGATGCTGCAGCGCCTGGCCGACGGCCGTACCGCCCGCTCCCGCGGCGCCAAGCCGTTCGGCCTGGTGCTCGCCCCGACCCGTGAGCTGGCCATGCAGGTCGGCGACGCGGTCGCCAAGTACGGCGCCGCCCTCGGTGCCTCGGTCGCCTGCGTCTACGGCGGCGCGCCCATCGGCCCGCAGCTGGGCCAGCTCCGCCGTGGCGTCGACATCGTCGTCGCCACCCCCGGCCGCGCGATCGACCTGGTCAACCGGGGCGCGCTCGCCCTGGACGCGATCGAGGTCGCCGTCCTCGACGAGGCCGACGAGATGCTCGACATGGGCTTCGTCGAGGACATCGAGACGATCCTGGGCGCCACGCCGCGGGGCCGTCAGACCGTGCTGTTCTCGGCGACCATGCCGGGCCGCATCCAGAGCCTGGCGCGGACCCACCTGATCGACCCGGCCGACATCCGGATCAAGAAGGAGGCCACGCCCGAGGGCGAGGCCCCGCGGGTCCGCCAGACCGCGTACCACGTGCCCCGCAGCCACGTCACCGTCGCGCTGGGCCGGGTGCTCGAGATGGAGCAGCCGACCGCGGCGATCGTGTTCTGCCGCACCCGCGCCGACGTCGACGCCGTCACCGAGACCCTCACCGCGCGCGGCCTGCGCGCCGAGGCGCTGCACGGTGGCATGGATCAGGAGCACCGCACCCGGGTCGTCGAGCGCCTGCGCGCCGGCCGCACCGAGCTGCTGGTCGCCACCGACGTCGCGGCCCGTGGTCTGGACATCGACTCGCTGACCCACGTGGTCAACCACGACGTGCCGTCGTCGCCGGAGTCCTACGTGCACCGCATCGGCCGGGTCGGCCGGGCGGGACGCGAGGGCGTCGCGATCACCCTGGTCACTCCGGGGTCGGTGCGTCACCTGCGCAACATCGAGCGCCTCATCGGGGCCTCGGTGCCCAGCGCGCCGGTGCCCTCGCCGGAGGACCTGCGCACCGTGCGGCTCGCCCGCACCGCGCTGGCCCTGCGCGAGCAGGCCGGTCAGGACGCCGACACCCCGCCGCAGGACGGTGTCGAGCAGCTCGTCGTCGAGCTGGCCCGCGACCACGACCTCGCCTCGATCGCCGCTGCGGCGATCCGGATCGCCCGTGCCGACAACTCGGTGCCGGACGACGAGATCGAGATCCCGCAGGTCCGCTCGCGCGGTGGCCGTGACAGTGGCCCCGGCGACCGTGGCCCGCGCCGCGACCGCGACGGCCGTCCGGGCGGTGCCCGCGGCCAGGGCGCCCGTCCCCCGAAGGCCGGGGCGACCCGCCTGTTCGTCTCGGCGGGTCGTGCCTCCGGTGTGCGCCCGCAGGACATCGTGGGCGCGCTGGCGAACGAGTCCCGGCTGTCCGGCCGCGACATCGGCGCCATCCAGATCCACGAGCGCCACTCGCTGGTCGAGGTGCCCGAGCACGCCGCGGACGACGTGCTGCGCTCGCTGCGCGGTGCGACGACGCTGAAGGGCCGCAAGGCCAACGTGCGTCGGGATCGGGACAACGCCGGCGCCCACTAGGCCGGGATGCACGAGAGGGGCCCCGCGCGATCCGCGCGGGGCCCCTCTCGTCGTCCGGGGGTGGGTCAGCGCACCTCGACCCGGTCGCCCTGGCGCAGCTTCCCGAAGAACACCGTGGCGTCCTGGTTGCGCATCTTGACGCATCCCGCGGACCCGGAGTCGCGGTCGCCCTGGTGGAAGGCGACACCACCCGGGGCGAAGAACACCGACCACGGCATCGGGGCGCCGTCGAACTCGGCGGAGTAGTGCTCGCGGTCCTTGTCGTAGACGGCGAAGTCACCGGTGGGGGTCTCCGTGCCGTGGCCCCCGGTGGCGACGTCGACGGGACCGTAGGTGATCGAGCCGCCGTTCATCAGCCACGCCTGCTGGGACCCGAGGTCCACGCAGGCCCTCGCCGACGCCGAGCACGGGGTGCCGGCGACCCCCGGGTCGGCATCGGCCGCGAGGGCGGTGCCCGCGGCACCCAGCCCGACGACCAGCCCGGCGGTCACGACGGCCAGGGCGCGTCGGCGGCGCACCCGGCGAGTGCTACGGGGAGTGGGCTCGTTCGTGTGCGCCATGAGTGTTGCTCGGGTCCTCTCGGGTGAACGATGGTGCTGCCGGACGGTTCAACGATCACCCCTGGCGACGGATACGCCCGGACGGGTCATCGGTTACGACGGGAAACAGGCCTGCCCCGGCGATCTGCGGGAGGATCGGCCCCGTCCCGACATCGGAGCCCGGCCGAGGAGCGCGTATGACCACCACCCCGTCCCGCAAGCCCCGCAGTCATCAGGTCACCGACGGCATCGGCGCCACCGCCGCGCGCAGCATGCTGCGCGCGGTCGGCATGCGTGACGACGACTTCGCCAAGCCCCAGATCGGCATCGCCTCGTCCTGGAACGAGATCACCCCGTGCAACCTGTCGTTGCAACGGCTCGCGACGGCGGCGAAGGAGGGCGTGCACACCGCGGGCGGCTACCCGCTGGAGTTCGGGACGATCTCGGTGTCCGACGCCATCTCGATGGGGCACCGGGGCATGCACTACTCCCTGGTCAGCCGCGAGATCATCGCCGACTCGGTGGAGACGGTCGTGGAGGCCGAGCGGCTCGACGGGACGGTGCTCCTGGCCGGCTGCGACAAGTCGCTGCCCGGGATGCTGATGGCCGCGGCCCGGCTCGACCTCGCCGGGGTGTTCGTCTACGCCGGGTCGATCATGCCGGGCCGGGTCGGCGACCGGGAGGTCAACATCGGCGACGCGTTCGAGGGCATCGGGGCCTGCGCGCGCGGGCTGATCACCCCCGACGAGCTGGACACCCTGGAACGGGCGATGTGCCCGGGGGAGGGCGCCTGCGGCGGCTTCTACACCGCCAACACGATGGCGGCGGCGGCCGAGGCGCTCGGGATGGCGCTGCCCGGGTCGGCCAGCCCGCCCGCGGTGGACCGGCGTCGCGACGGCGTGGCGCGTGCCTCCGGTGAGGCCGCGGTCGGCATGATCGCCCGTGGCCTGACGGCCCGGTCGGTGCTGACCCGGAAGGCCTTCGAGAACGCGATCGCTGTCGTGATGGCCTTCGGTGGGTCCACCAACGCGGTGCTGCACCTGCTCGCCATCGCCCGTGAGGCCGAGGTGTCGCTGACCCTCGACGACTTCAACACCGTCGGCGACCGGATCCCGCACCTGGCCGACGTCAAGCCGTTCGGGCGGCACCTCATGTACGCCGTCGACCAGGTCGGGGGCGTACCGGTGGTGATGAGGGCGCTGCTCGACGCGGGCCTGATCCACGGCGACGCCCGCACCGTCACCGGCCGCACGGTCGCGGAGAACCTCGCCGAGCTCGACCCGCCGGGCCTCGACGGCTCGGTCATCCACGACCTCGCCGACCCGATCCACCCCACCGGCGGCCTCACGATCCTGCGCGGCTCGCTCGCGCCCGACGGCGCCGTCGTCAAGTCCGCCGGGTTCGACGCCGCCACCTTCACCGGCACCGCCCGCGTCTTCGACGGCGAGCAGGGCGCGCTCGACGCCGTCGACGCCGGTGAGATCGGCCCCGGCACGATCGTCCTGATCCGCTACGAGGGCCCGCGCGGCGGGCCCGGGATGCGGGAGATGCTCGCCGTCACCGGGCGGATCAAGGGCGCGGGCCTCGGCAAGGACGTCCTGCTGGTCACCGACGGCCGCTTCTCCGGTGCGACGACCGGGCTGTGCGTCGGGCACGTCGCACCCGAGGCCGCCGACGGCGGACCGATCGCGCTCGTCCGCGACGGCGACACGATCACCCTGGACATGAAGGCCCGCACGATCGACATCGGCGTCGAGCCCGCCGAGCTGGAGCGGAGGCGCGCGGAGTGGACGTGCCCGGAGCCGACGAACCGGCGCGGGGTGCTGGGCAAGTACGCGAAGCTCGTGTCGTCCGCGGCCGACGGGGCTGTCTGCGGCTGACCCGCGTGGCCGGTGCGCCCGACGGACGGGCGTGCCGGCCGCGACGCACCCGACACCGCCCCGACACGGAGTCGCAACATCGGTCCCGCAGGCTGGTGGTGATGAGCACCGATCCCGGGACGACCGACGGCCTCTACCGGGTGCGGGTGCGGCTGCCCGACGAACCCGGTGCCCTGGCCGGGCTGACGGCGGCGCTGGCGCAGGTGCGCTGCAACATCCTCGCCCTGTCGGTGCACGGTCAGGACGCGCACTCGGTCGTCGACGAGCTGCTGGTGTCCGGGCCGTGCAGCGTCGGCGAGCTGTCGGTGGCGGTCTGCGGGGCGGCCCCCGGCGGTGGGGTCCTGGTCATGACCGCCGACCCGCACGACCTGGTCGACCCGCCCACCCGCGCACTGGACATCGTCGCCGCCGGCCGGAGTCCCGCCGACGGGGTCGCCGCGCTGCTCGGCGCGTCGGGTGTCCGGACGCCGGGCCCGGACGAGCCGGGTGCGCGCGACGAGCACGACCTGGAGCTGACCGCGCCCGACGGCACCCGGCTGGTCGCCCGGCGGGCGGCGCCGTTCACCGTCACCGAGGTGGCCCGGGCCCAGGCGTTCCTGCGCGCGGTCGCGACGCGCCCGGAGTCCGACCCGCGCGGCTGGGCCGGGGCGTAGCGCACTCGGCGCACCGCAGGCGCCGGTCGGCGTAGCACGGAGGTCACGGCGCCGCCACCGCTGGCATCCTTCCGGCAGGACGATCGAGAACGGGCAGTACCCACACGGCCTCCGGCGGGCGTCCTCACCATCGCGAAACCGCCGCGACCCGTGGCGGCAACGATGGACGGTGATCGTTGCGTCATGGAGGCCGGTATGGGTGAGCTGTCGTCCCCGCGGGATCGGGACCGGGTGGGTGTGGTCGTGCCGTACGACTTCGCCCTCGACCGTGAGATGTGGCGGTGGGTCCCCGAGCCGGTCACCCTGAACGTGACCCGCACGCCGTTCGTCGCGACCCCTGCCGACGCCGCGCAGGCCCGGCTGATCTCCGACCCGGCCATGGTCCGGCAGGCCGCCCGCGACGTGCTGACACCGGGCCCCGCCGTGGTCGCGTACTCGTGCACCTCGGGCAGCTTCGTCGGTGGCGTGGCGGGGGAGGCCGCGCTGCGCGACGCGGTGCTGGCCGCGGGCGCGCCGGCGGCGGTCACGACGGCGGGGTCGCTGGTCGCGGCGTGCGCCGAGCTGGGGGTCACCCGGCTCGCCGTCGCCACCCCCTACGTCGACGACCTCACCGGGCTGCTCGCCGACTTCCTCGCCGGGTCCGGGGTCGACACCGTCGCCCGGCACGGCCTGGGCCTGCTCGGCCACATCTGGACGACGACCCCGGAGCAGGTCGCCGCGGCCGTGCGCGCCGCGGACCACCCCGACGCGCAGGCGGTCTTCGTGTCCTGCACCAACCTGCCCACCTACGACGCGATCGCCGTGCTGGAGCGCGAGCTCGGCAAGCCGGTGCTCACCGCGAACCAGGTGACGATGTGGGCTGCGCTGCGGGCGGCCGGGCACTCCGCCGTCGGCCCCGGGCAGACCCTCGTCGACGGCCCGTCCGTCCCGCCGGTGCTGCGGGTGGTGGACACCGCTGCCCCCGGCAGGACGGAACCCGGCCCGGCGGACCTCGACCCGGCGGTCCTCGACCCGGCGGTCCTCGCCACCGCGGCCGAGCCGGGACCGGCGCCGCTGCTCAAGGTCCGCGTCGGGCTGCCCGACGAGTCCGGTGCGCTGGCCCGGCTGACCGCGGCCGTCGCCGAGGTCGGCGGCAACATCCTGTCGCTGTCGGTGCACGGCCGCGACGCGGGCACCGTCGTCGACGAGATGCTCGTCGGCGGCGGGGTGACCGCGGACCGGCTGTCGCGGGTGATCCGGCGACGGCTGCGCGGGTCCGGCCCGGACACCGTGCAGGTCACCCCGGCCGACCCGCACGAGCTGGTCGACGGACCCACCCGGGCGCTCGACCTTGTGGCCGCCGCCCGCGGCCGCGACGGGCTGTTCGACGGCCTCGCCGCGCTCCTGCACGCCGACGAGGTCGGCACCGGCCCGGTCGCGGCCGGGACGCACGTCCTGGAGCTCACCGCCCCGGCAGGCCCGCCGGTGCTGGCCGCCCGGAACTGGGCGCCGTTCACCG
>NZ_WWFY01001148.1:0-6555 GCF_009864975.1 Pseudonocardia sp. SID8383 | reverse complement strand
GGCGGGCGGCCCGGCGAACCAGGTCGCGATCCGGCGGTGCCGCCGGTCCTCGCCGCGGTCGACCAGCGCGTTGACCGCGCGCAGGGTCCGCAGGTCCTCGGTCACCCCGGCGCCCAGCACGATCCGCAGCGCCAGCGCGGCGACCGCGTACACGTCGGGCACCCGGTCCGCCGGGGACAGCGCCGCGGCGGACTCGCCGAACGGGACGTCCGGTGTCGTCGCGACGACACCGACCCGGTCCGCGCCCAGGCGCAGTGCGGGCTTGAGCGGGGTGTTGAGCCGGACCCCGCCGTCGAGATACCAGCCGGCCGCCTCGCCCTCGATGCGACGCGGCGCGAACAGCACCGGCACCGCGGCCGAGGCGAGCAGGTGGTCCGGGCCAAGCCGGGCGTCGACGTAGCGGATGTCGCGACCCGGGTCGTACGGCGGCAGCGCCACGTCCGGCCCGCGCTCGACGAACACCGTGGTCCCGCCGGTGCCGGCGGCGGTGCACGCCACCCCGACGGCGTCGACCCGGCCGCGGGCGACGGCGTCGTGCAGCCGGTCCCAGTCGACGACCCGGTCCACCACCGGGCGCAGCCGGTCGGCGTCGAGGAGGCGGGTCACCCGGTCCGGCACCAGCAGCAGCCTCCGCAGCCACGACGGGACCCCGGCGAGGTCCCCGAGGTAGGCCGCGGTCGCCTCCACCGCCGACGACGGCAGCGCCACGACCTCCTCG
The DNA here is from genome assembly GCF_009864975.1 of Pseudonocardia sp. SID8383. Taxonomy (NCBI): domain Bacteria; kingdom Bacillati; phylum Actinomycetota; class Actinomycetes; order Pseudonocardiales; family Pseudonocardiaceae; genus Pseudonocardia; species Pseudonocardia sp. SID8383. Next base: position 5,837 of record NZ_WWFY01001148.1, on the reverse strand, counting down.
GTGCGCACCGACGACCAGCGGGCGACGAGCTCGGCGGCCGCGGCGTCCGGGGCGACGTCGGACAGCCCGGCCAGCGCGGCCACGTTCAGCGCGCCCGCACTCGTGCCGACCAGCACCGACGGCGCCGACCACCGCCGCGCCATCCGCGGCAGGAGCTCGGTCAGCGCACCCGCCTCGTAGGCGCCGCGCGCTCCCGCGCCCGCCACGACGAGTCCGGTCCGTGCCGCCACCCGGACCAGGTTACCCGCGGTACGCCTTCTCCAGGGCGACGGCGTCGAGCTTGCCGTGGGTGGCGTACACGGCCCGCGCGACCCGGGACCGGGCCTCGGCGTCGGGCGAGGTCAGCCACTCCCGCACCCCCGGCGGGATCACCTGCCAGGACACCCCGTAGCGGTCCTTGAGCCACCCGCAGGGCTGCTCGACGCCGCCGTCGACCAGGGCGTCCCAATAGCGGTCGACCTCCTCGACGGACTCGCAGTGCACCTCCATCGAGATCGCCTCGGAGAGGGTGAACACCGGCCCGCCGTTCAGTGCGGTCCAGGGCTGGCCGTTGAGCCGGAACCCCACGGTCAGGACCCGGCCCTCCTGGTCGGGGACCTCCGGGCCGTAGTGCACGACGGTGTCGATGCCCGAGTCCGGGAAGATGCCGGTGTAGAACCGGGCCGCCTCCTCGGCGACTCCGTCGAACCACAGGCACGGCGTGATCGGCTTCATGGTGTCGTCCCCTCCCCGCGACGCCGGCTCTCGGCGTCACACGGGGGAGACCGGCGCGGTGCGCCCGACTCATCGCTCCCGGGGACCGGGCGCACGAGCCCGGCGGCGCGGGTCGCGCGCTCCCGGGCGGTGTCGGCGTCGTCGGCGTGGGCGACCGCGACGCCCATCCGGCGCCGCTCGGTCGCGGTGGGCTTGCCGAACAGCCGCAGGTCCGCGCCCTCGACCGCGAGCGCGTCGGCGACGCCCTCGTAGGCAGGGGCGTCCATCTCCGTGCCGCCGTAGACCACCGCCGACGCACCGGGGGAGCGCAGCGCGGTGTCCACCGGCAGGCCCAGCACGGCGCGGGCGTGCAGCTCGAACTCCGAGAGCCGCTGGGTGGCGAGGGTGACCAGGCCGGTGTCGTGCGGGCGGGGGCTCACCTCGGAGAACAGCACCTCGTCGCCGCGGACGAACAGCTCCACCCCGAACAGGCCCCACCCACCGAGGGCCTCGGTGATCCGGGCGGACACGTCGCGGGCGGCGGCCAACGCGGCGTCGGACATGGGCTGGGGCTGCCAGGACTCGACGTAGTCGCCGTTCTCCTGGCGGTGCCCGATCGGCTCGCAGAACGCGGTGCCGCCGGCGTGCCGGACGGTGAGCTGGGTGATCTCGTAGTCGAACTCGACGAAGCCCTCGACGATCACCCGCGGGTTCGACACCCGGGCGCCGGTACGGGCGTACTCCCAGGCGACGTCGGCGTCGTCGGCGCTCTGCAGGACCGACTGGCCCTTGCCGGAGGAGGACATCACCGGCTTGAGCACGCACGGCAGCCCGACCGTCGCGACGGCCTCGCGGACCTCGTCGAGGGTGTCGGCGAACACGTAGGGGGAGGTGGGCAGGCCCAGCTCCTCGGCGGCGAGACGCCGGATGCCCTCGCGGTCCATGGTCAGCTTCGCGGCCCGCGCGGTGGGGACCACGGTCGTCCCGGCCGCCTCGATCTCCAGCAGGGCGCCGGTGGCGATGGCCTCGATCTCGGGGATGACGAGGTCGGGCGCCTCCTGCTCGACGAGCGTCGCCAGCGTCACCGGGTCGGTCATGTCGATCGCGTGCCACCGGTGCGCCACCTGATGGGCGGGGGCGTGCGGGTAGCGGTCGACGGCGACGACCTCCACGCCGAGGCGCTGGAACGCGATCGCGACCTCCTTGCCCAGCTCACCCGAGCCGAGCAGCAGCACGCGGGTGGGGTCCGGGCCGAGCGGGGTGCCGATACGCATGACGGGGACCCTAACCGCAGGTCCACGTGCGACACCCCGCCCGGGCGCGGCATCTCACATCCGGGGGCCGCCGTCAGGAGACCCGGGCGACGAACCCGTCGGGCAGGTCCGAGGCGGCCTCGGTGTCGAGCAGCCAGCGGGTCGTGACGGTGCCACGGGCCCCAGCGACCGGCAGCTCGGTCTCCGGCGTGCCGGTGAGCGCACCCGCGACGGCCGGTGCCTTGCCCGCCCCGGCCGCCACCACCCACACCTCGCGGGAGCGGCGCGCCGCGGCCAGGGTCAGCGAGATCCGGGTCGGCGGCGGCTTCGGGCAGTCGAAGACCGCGACGACCGTCGCCGCCTGCTCGTGCACGGCGGGGGAGTCGGGGAACACCGACAGGGTGTGGCCCTCCTCGCCCATCCCGACCAGGGTCACGTCGAACGCGGGGACGCCGCCGTCGTCGGGGCCGGCCTGGTCGTCGAGCAGCCGGGCGTAGCCGGCGGCCGCGGCGAGGGCGTCGTCGCGGGTACCGCCGCCCGCCGGGGCCGCGGGCATCGGGTGCACCCGGGCCGGGTCCAGCGGCAGCGCGTCGAGGAGGGCCTCGCGGGCCTGGCGGTCGTTGCGCTCGTCGTCGTCGGCGGGTACGAAGCGCTCGTCGCCCCAGAACAGGTCCACCCGGGCCCAGTCGACGGCGTCGCGCGCCCCGGAGGCGGCGACGTCGCGCAGCAGCTGGATCCCGACCCCGCCTCCGGTGAGCACCAGCCGCGGGACCCTGCCCGCGGCCTGGAGGTCCACCAGCGCGGTGAGCAGCCGGGCCGCGGTCGCCGCGGCGAGCGCGTCCTTGTCCGGGTGCACCGCGACCTGCACCTGTGTCGCGGCGCTCACGCGCGCACCTTCACCGGGGTGCGGCCGCGGGTCACCTTCGCCACCCCGGCGAGGGCCTCGGCGTAGACCTCGTCCGGGTCGAGCCTGCGCAGCTCCTCGGCGAGACAGTCCGACACGTGCCGCCGGGCCAGCGCGATCAGCCGTTCCGGCTGGCCGGGCTGGGTCAGCCGGGCGGTCTTGCCGTCCGGGCGGGCCAGTTCGACGTCACCGGACGGGCGCGTCAGCCGGACCAGCGAGAGCCCGTTGTCCTTCTCCGACGGAGAGCGCTTCACCTTCACCCCCAGGTTCGCGGCGAGCCAGCCCGCGATCAGCTCGGTGGACGGCGACACCGCCTCCCCGGCGACGACCGCGGAGCTGATGTCCTCGTACGGCGGCACGTCCAGCGCGGCCGCCAGCTGGGCCCGCCACTGCGTGAGCCGGGTCCAGGTCAGGTCGGTGTCGCCGGGCGCGTAGTCCCTGCGACGCGCCTCGAACGCCTTCACCGGGTTCTTCGACGACAGCGCATCGGTGATGCGGCGCTGCGCGAGGCGGCCCACCGCGTCCTCCGACGGCGAGGCGGGCGCCTCGTTCGGCCACCACGCGACGACCGGGGCGTCCGGCAGCAGCAGCGGCATGACCATGCCCGCGCCCGCCTCCTCGGCCGCGAGCGGGCCGTAGCCGCGCAGCACGATGACCTCGCTGGCGCCGGCGTCGCCGCCGACCCGGATCTGGGCGTCGAGCCGCGGCGAGGCCCGCCGTTGCCCGCGGGCCAGGACGATCACCCGGCAGGGGTGCTCGCGGCTGGCCGCGTTGGCGGCGTCGATCGCGCGTTCGAGCTCCGGGCCGTCGTCGGTGACGACGACCAGGGTCAGCACCCGGCCCAGCGCGAACACGCCACCGGACTCGCGGAGCTCGACGAGCTTGCGGTTGACCGCCGAGGTGGTGCTCGACGGGAGATCGATGATCACGATGGGGTCTCCGTCTTCTCCGCGGCTGCCGTCCGTGCGCTCACGGCCGCCTCCAGTGGCGCCCGGTGCGGGCCAGCATCTCCTCGGCCGACACCGGGCCCCAGGACCCGGCGGGGTAGGAGTCCGGGCCGCGCGCGTCGGCGGCCCAGTGCTCCAGGACCGGGTCCAGGATCTCCCAGGACCGCTCGACCTCCTCGTTGACCGGGAACAGCGACGGCTCGCCGAGCAGCACGTCGAGGATGAGCCGCTCGTAGGCCTCGGGGGAGGCCTCGGTGAAGGCGTTGCCGTAGCCGAAGTCCATCGTGACGTCGCGGACCTCCATCTGGCTGCCCGGCACCTTGGACCCGAAGCGCATGGTGACGCCCTCGTCCGGCTGCACCCGGATCACCAGGGCGTTCTGCCCCAGCTCCTCGGTCATCGTCGCGTCGAACGGCAGGTGCGGGGCCCGCTTGAACACCACGGCGATCTCGGTGACCCGGCGACCCAGACGCTTGCCGGTGCGCAGGTAGAACGGCACCCCGGCCCAGCGGCGGTTCTCGACCTCGCAGGTGATCGCGGCGAAGGTCTCGGTGGTCGACTCCGGGTCGAACCCCTCCTCCTGGGCCAACCCGGGCACCTCCTCGCCGCCCTGCCAGCCGCCCTCGTACTGGCCGCGGGCGGTGGTGGCGTCGAGCGGGTGCGCGAGCTTGACCGCCTTGAGAACCTTGATCTTCTCGGCGCGCAGCTCGTCGGAGGAGAACGACGTCGGCTCCTCCATCGCGGTGAACGCGAGCAGCTGCAGCAGGTGGTTCTGGATGACGTCGCGGGCGGCGCCGATGCCGTCGTAGTAGCCGGCCCGCCCGCCCAGGCCGATGTCCTCGGCCATGGTGATCTGGACGTGGTCGACGTAGTTGGCGTTCCAGATCGGCTCGAACAGCTGGTTGGCGAACCGCAGCGCCAGCACGTTCTGGACGGTCTCCTTGCCGAGGTAGTGGTCGATGCGGAACACCGAGTCCTCGGGGAAGACGTCGTTGACGATCGCGTTCAGCTCGATGGCCGAGGCGAGGTCGTGGCCGAACGGCTTCTCGATGACGACCCGGCGCCACACGTCCGGGTCCTCCTGCGCGGACAGCCCCGAACGGGCGAGCTGCTTGCAGACCACCGGGAACGCGCCGGGCGGGATCGACAGGTAGAAGGCGTGGTTGCCCCCGGTGCCGCGCTTCTCGTCGAGCTCGCGCACGGTGCGCTCCAGCTCGTCGAAGGCGGCGTCGTCGTCGAAGGAGCCCTGGACGAACCGCAGGCCCTCGGCGAGGCGGTCCCACACCTCCTGCCGGAACGGCGTGCGGGCGTGCTCGCGCACGGCCTCGTAGACGACCTGGCCGAAGTCCTGCTGGTCCCAGTCGCGGCGGGCGAAGCCGGTGAGGGCGAAGCCCGGCGGCAGCAGCCCCCGGTTGGCGAGGTCGTAGATCGCGGGCATGAGCTTCTTGCGGGACAGGTCCCCGGTCACTCCGAAGATCACCAGTCCGCAGGGGCCGGCGATCCGGGGGAGCCGCTTGTCACGGGGGTCGCGCAGCGGGTTGGTCCGTCCGCCGTTCGCGGTGGGCATCGCCCCTCCTAGTACTGGTGTTCTCGTGATCGGGGCACCGGGGTCACGGCTCTGTCGACGTCTGTGTCGATGTCACAGCCCTGGCCAGGGTGACCAGTCCGGCGAGCCGGTCGGTCAGGTGCAGCCGGAGCACCGGACGTCCCCGGCGTCGCTGGTCGTCGATGACCGCCCGGGCCTGTGCCGCGTGCAGGCTATCCAGTCCCGGCCCGGGCGGCACGGTGTCCGCGCCGACGGACCCCGGAAGATCACCGCCGGGCCCGTTCCCGGTCAGGTGACAGTGCACCGCGACGTCCGGTGCGCCGGTGTCGCCGCTGCGGCAGGCCGGGGCCCAGCCGAACGCGACGGGGAGCCCGAGCCGGGCCACCAGCGGCCCGCGCAGCACCGCGACCGAGGCGTCGGACTCCGGGTCCAGCCAGGCCGAGACGACCGCCGGGGCCCCGTCGGCGACGGCGGCCAGCGCGTCGAGCGCACCG
>NZ_WWFY01001147.1:0-4018 GCF_009864975.1 Pseudonocardia sp. SID8383 | reverse complement strand
TCGGCGGCGGAGACCTCGGTGGCGCCCTGCGGCGCGGGAGTTCCCTGCGGCGCGGCGGGGGCGGCGGCGGGGCCGGGCGAGGGACGGCGGGCGGGCATCACGGGGCGACCGGCACCGGCGGCGTCGCCGTTCTGCGGGTCTCCCGGCTCCGGCGCGGACGTCACCGGCTGCTCGTCCGCGTCGTCGGACGAGGGAGGGCGCTCGGGCATGACGTGGGACTTCCTTTCCGCACTGCCATCGACTCTGTCATCGCGACCGGCGTCGTCGACTGTGTCGACACCGCTGTCGAACCGGGTGGGCCGCGGGTCCGTGCGGACCGGCGCGACCCGGGGGGTCAGAGGTAGAGACCGGTCCCGTGCTGGGTGGCCTCGGAGGCCACCGCGTGCAGGTCCCGCTCACGCATGACCAGGTGCCCGACGCCGGCGATCTCGACCTCGTACTGGTCCTCCGGGGCGAGCAGGACGCGGTCGCCGGCCTTCACCGTGCGCACGTGCTGTCCCACCCCGACCACCTCTCCCCAGACCAGACGCTTGGCGACCTGTGCGGTTGCCGGGATCACGATTCCGGCCGAGCTCCGTCGCTCGCCGGAACCCTCGACCCTCTTGATCATGACCCGGTCATGGAGCATCTGGATCTCGAGTTTGGGCTCGGCCACCGGGCCGATGCTACGGGTGACCCCTGACGCCCCCGGCGGCGCCCGGCGCAAGCGAGAGCATGCCCCGAACGTGGAACGCCCCGCGGCGCTACCGAGTCGGGGGTCGGGTGGCGCCGCGGGGCTCAGCAGGGGTTTCGCGCCGACCCGAGGACCTGTTACACCGCAAACAGTTTTCACTCGTCCGGAGCAGCGGGGGCTCAGGTGTTGGCGAGCAGGTACCGCCCGAAGTGCGGCACGGTGAAGGCGATCTGGCCGCGCTGGGCGGAGAACACCAGGCCCTTCTTGAGCAGGCTGTCGCGCGCCGGGGACAGCGACGACGCGCGCCGGTCCAGGTGCTTGGCCACCAGCGACGTCTCGACGGGGTGGTCCTCCCCGTCGGTCAGCTCGGCCATCGCCCGCAGGTACTCGCGCTCCGCCGGCGTCGCCCGCTCGAAGCGCGAGCCGAAGAAGCCGACCGCGAGCTCGGCCTCGGCCTCGGGGGCGGCCATCTCGACGTCCTTCACGCCGATCGGGCTGGTCGGTGCGGCGTCCCACGCGGCCTTGCCGTAGGCCTGCACGAAGTAGGGGTAACCGCCCGAGCGGACGTAGAGGTCGTCGAGGGCCTCCTGGTCGAAGGTCGCCTCCTCGCGCTCGGCCGGGGCGATCAGCGCGAAGTCGGCGTCCTTGCGGTCCAGCCGGTCGATCCGTGAGTACTTGAACAACCGCTCCGAGTAGGACTTCGACGCCGACAGCACGGCGGGCAGGTGCGGCAGCCCCGCCCCGACGACGACGAGCGGCACCCGGGCCTGGGACAGCTCGTGGCAGGCGGCGCAGAGCGCGGAGACGTCCTCGGGCCGCAGGTCCTGCATCTCGTCGATCAGCAGCGCGATGCCGGAGCCGACGTCCTGGGCCAGCTCCGCGACCTCGGTGAACAGCTCGACGAGGTCGATCTCGATGTCCCCGGAGTCCGCGCGCCCGTTCTTCACCGGGACGTCGATGCCGGGCTGCCAGCGCTCCCGCAGCTTCGTGCCCTCCGGCGACGACCGCAGCGCGAACGCCTTGAGCACGCCCAGCACCTCGTCGATGCGCTCGGGGGCCCGGTGCCGGACGGCGAGGTCGCGGATCGCGCGGTGCAGCGCCGCGGACAGCGGACGGCGCAGGTCGGCGTCCGGGCGGGCCTCGATCTTCCCGGCGCCCCAGCCGGCGTGCATCGCCATCGAGCGCAGCTCGCCGAGCAGCACCGTCTTGCCGACGCCGCGCAGCCCGGTGAGCACCAGGCTCCGCTCCGGGCGACCGCGGGCGACCCGCTCCAGGACGATCTCGAAGGCGTCCACCTCGCGGTCCCGGCCGGCCAGCTCCGGCGGGCGCTGCCCGGCGCCGGGGGCGAACGGGTTGCGCACCGGGTCCATGCGAGGACGGTATCCGCCGCTCTTCGGAATTCCGTAGACGACGACGGCGTGTCGCGGCCCCGCCACCCGGGCGGCCCAGCGACGACGTCGGTCACCCAGCGTGGTCGCGATGCCCGTCCGGGCCGGTTCCGGCATCGCCCGTGCGGTCCGCCGCGAACGCACCGTGCGAGCGGGGCCGAGGAACGCCGGCGCTGTCGTCACGATCCGGTGGCCCGCGCCCGGTGACCTTCCGCGACCGCGGTTGACCAGCAACACTCTGAGGCGTGCACCACCCCGTCGCACGTGACTACGCCCGGGAGGAGAGCGCTGTGGGCCGACACCGCGGACGGCACCGCGCCGACCGGATGCATCACTCGACGCTGCGGATGAAGCCGATCACGCTGCGTCGCCGACGGCTGGAGAGCCTGCGCAGCCTGCTCGCAGGAGCGCGCCCCGGCTGGTGAGAAGGACGGCGGGGGCGACCCCCGAACGCTCCCGCCGTCCACCACCCGGTCCTGGATCTGCCGCGCCCGGCCGTCGCACCCCTGGTGCCGCCGTCGCAGCCTCCGCACGGGGTGCGGAGACCGCGTGCGGGGTGCGCCGGGCGTCCACGTATCGCGAGGCCCGGTGACGGGTCAGGTGCGGTCGGGGCCGTCCACGACCTCGCCGTCGACGACCGGGCCGGTGCCCGCGGCAGGTCCGGTGATGCGCGGGTACGCGGTCGCCGAGCGCGGCTCGGTCACGGTCTCCCCCTCGACCACGGTGGCGCCGTAGCGGATCCGTGCGGTGCGCAGGCTCGGTGCGGCCCGCTCGGCGGCGTTCACCATGCGACGCCGGACCAGGGCCCGCGTCGGGGGGAACACCAGGGCGAGACCGAGCACATCGGTGATCAGGCCCGGCAGGAAGATGAGGATGCCACCGGCGGCGACGAGCAGCCCGTCGGTCGCCTCCTCGTGCGCCAGCTTCCCGCGCTGCACGGCGGTGGCGAGCGCGCGGGCGGCGCGGACGCCCTCCCGGCGGGCGAGCAGGAGTCCGACCACGGACCCGGCGAGCAGGACCAGCAGGGTCCAGCCCAGTCCGATCCACGCGATCAGCCCGGCGAGCGCGACGATCTCGAGCACGACGTAGAGCAGCACGAACGGCATGCCCGTACAACGCACGGGCATGCCGTTCTGCTCCCGGATCGCCCGAATTCCCCGGATCGATCCCCCGGGCCCTCGGATGATCTCCCCAGGTCACCAGGTGAAGGCGACCCCGGGGTCGTGCAGCAGCGCGCCGACGTCGGCGAGGAATCGCGAGCCCTCGGCCCCGTCGACGAGGCGGTGGTCGAACGACAGCGCCAGCCGGCACACGGTGCGCACGGCCAGCTCGCCGTCGACGACCCAGGGGGCGGGCTTGATCGACCCCACCGCGAGGATCGCGGCCTCGCCGGGGTTGATGATCGGCGTCCCGGTGTCGACGCCGAGCACGCCGACGTTGGTGATCGTGAACGTGCCCCCGACCAGGTCGGCCGGGGCGGTCCGGCCCGCCCGGGCGGTGTCGGTGAGCGTCGTGAGCGCGTCGGCCATGCCGCGCAGGGTGAGTGTGTCCGCGTCGCGGATCTTGGGGACGACGAGCCCACGCGGCGTCGCGGCGGCGATGCCGAGCTGGACGCGGGCGTAGTAGACGATCTCGCCGGCGCGCTCGTCCCAGCCGGCGTTGGCCGCCGGGGTCCGCGCGGCGGCGAGGCAGGCGGCCTTCGCGACGAACGCCAGCGGGGTCAGCTTGACCCCGGCGAACTCGCGCGAGGCCCGCAGCCGGTCGCGCAGGGCCATCATCTCGGTGACGTCGACGTCGAGGAACTCGGTGACGTGTGGCGCGGTGAACGCGCTCGCGACCATCGCCGCGGCGGTGGCCTTGCGGACGCCGCGGATGGGCTCACGCCGGTCCTCGGTGGGCCGGGCGGTGGTCGTGCCCGGTCCGGCCGCGGTGCCCGGCCCGGCCGCGGTGCCCGGCC
>NZ_WWFY01001146.1:0-8152 GCF_009864975.1 Pseudonocardia sp. SID8383 | reverse complement strand
AGCGGCCTGGTGCTGCCCCGGCTGCGCGACACGGCGCGCGACCGTGCCTACCGCGACGAGCCGGTGCCGCTCGGGCCGGACGGGGTGGTGCTGCTCGCCGGCGGGCGGCTGCTGGGCCGGGGCCTGGCCGCCGAGCTGACCGTGCACCTGCGCATCGGCGGGGCCGCGCTGCGCCGTCTGCTGCCCCCCGACGATGCCTGGACGGCCGCCGCGTACGGCCGCTACGAGAGCGAGGGCGACCCCGGTTCGTTCGCCGATGTGCTCGTGATGGCCGACCATCCCGACCGCCCGGCGCTGCGGGACGCCTGATCGGCGCACGGGGTCCGGGCACGGAGCGTGGCCGGAACCCGTAGAAACGACAAGCGAGACCGGATCGGGCTACACCCGGAACCGATCTCGCGATGGCGGTGGTGACCGCCGGAGGGGGAGAATCCCCGATGAGAGGAGATGGTGGGCGAGGAGGGAGTTGAACCCTCACGTCCTTTCGGACACACGGACCTGAACCGTGCGCGTCTGCCATTCCGCCACTCGCCCGAGCGACACGAGAAAGTTAGCACCCTGCTCGGCAGCCGTTCGCAGGGGGGTCCCCTGCCCGTCGATCACCAGCTGGAGGGGGTCGTGGCGGGTGGGGCACCGGGATGCGCCGCGGCTCCGGGCCGGGTAGATCGGAGGGGAGCACGTCGGTGGCACTGCGGGGCCGGTCGCCCGCTCGTGCCGGGCCCCGCCGTGCCCGGCGGATAACACAGATACGATCGGTCGCACATCACCGACACGCCGATGCGGATGGAGGAGATCTTTTGGGCCGCGTGGACCGCTTCGAGCGCCGACTTCAGGGGTTCGTGGGCGATGCCTTCGCGCGGGTCTTCGGGGGCAGTGTCGTCCCACAGGAAGTCGCACAGGCACTGCTGAGGGAAGCCGAGGACAACGTCGAGCAGCTCGCCGGAGGTCGCCAGCTGGCGCCCAACCGGTACACCGTTCTGCTCAGCCCCAGCGATCTCGACCGCATGGCGGGCGACGAGGACGGGGTCGTCCGATCCCTCTCGTCGCACGTGGCGAAGGAACTCACCGACCAGGGCTGGGACACCTACGGTGAGGTCGTAGTCTTTCTGGAGCGCTCCGAGGCGCTGCACACGGGACAATTCCGCACCCGCTCCGCTGTCGACCCCGACGCTTCCCGTCGGGCCGCCAACCGAGCACGCACCGCAGGAGAAGCACCCATGAGCCAGCAACCGGGCCACCCCGAGGAGAACGGGCAGTACGGATACGACCGGGGCGCACCCGGCGGGTACGGCCAGCAGACCTACGCGCCTCAGGGGTACGACCAGGAGCAGCAGGGCGGCTACGGCCAGCAGCAGGGCGGGTACGACCAGTACGGGCAGCAGCAGGGCGGCTACGGCCAGCCCGGCTACGACCAGTACGGCCAGCCCCAGCAGGGCTATGGCCAGCAGCCCGGGTACGACCAGCAGCAGCCCGGCTACGACCAGTACGGCCAGCAGCAGGGCGGCTACGGCCAGCAGCAGGGCTACGGCCAGCCCCCGCAGGGCGGCTACGACCAGTACGGCCAGCAGGGTTACGGCCAGCCGCAGCAGGGTGGCTACCCCCAGCAGGGCTACGAGCAGGGCTACGACGGCTACGGCCAGCCGCAGCAGGGTGGCTACGGCCAGCCCCAGGGCTACGCCCAGCCCGGCTATCCGCAGCAGGGTGGCTACGAGCAGGGCTACGACGGCGGCTACGGCCAGCAGCAGGGCTACGCCCAGCCGGGCTACCAGCAGGGCGGCTACGACCAGGGCTACGACGGCCAGGGGTACGGCGGCCAGGGCGGCTGGGGCGCTCCGGCGCAGCTGACCGCGATGCTGATCCTGGACGACGGGTCGAACCGCAACTACCAGCTGGCCGAGGGCACCCACGTCATCGGCCGCGGTCAGGACTCCCAGTTCCGGCTCCCGGACACCGGCGTGTCCCGCCGGCACCTGGAGGTCACCTGGGACGGCCAGGTCGCGACCCTGAACGACCTGGGCTCGACCAACGGCACCACGGTGAACAACTCCCCGGTGCAGTCCTGCCAGCTGACCGACGGCGACGTGATCCGCGTGGGTCACTCCAGCCTGGTGTTCCGCACCCAGGGCTGAGCCACACCCGCGGAGCGGAGTCCGCGCAGCGACAGCGGTGCGTCCCCGCCCGCCCGGTGATCCACCGGGCGGGCGGAGCGTGCAGGAACACGAGAAGGGCGAGTAGGACGACGTGCCGGAACTGGTACTGCAACTGACCCGGGGCGGCTTCCTCGCCCTCCTGTGGCTGTTCGTCCTGCTCGCACTCCAGGTGGTCCGCTCCGACCTCTACGCCGCGTCCGGTCTCCGGGCGGCCGCACCCGGCCGCGCGGGCGGGGGCCGGGCCGCCAGGGTCCGCGGCGGCGGCCGCGGCAAGGTGGCCCGCCAGCTGCTCGTCACCCAGGGTCCGCTGGCCGGCAGCCGTATCACCCTCGACTCCCGGCCGATCCTGATCGGCCGCGCCGACGACTCGACCCTCAAGCTCGACGACGACTACGCCTCCACCCGGCACGCACGCATCTCGCAGCAGGGTGACGACTGGTACGTCGAGGATCTCGGGTCGACGAACGGCACCTATCTGGAACGTAATAAGGTCACCGGGCCCACCCGGGTCCCGCTGGGGACACCGGTCCGCATCGGCAAGACGGTGATCGAGCTGCGATCGTGACGGACACGGACCGACCATGAGGTACCGACCGTGAGCCCGGCGCGACCGACCGCTCCCCCGGTGCCGCGGCCGTCCGACCGGTCCCGCGGCGCGGGATCCGCCCGACGTGCCCCGACCGAAGCCGGAGCCGCCCCGTGACACTGGTGCTGCGTTACTCGGCCCGCAGTGACCGCGGACTGGTCCGGCAGAACAACCAGGACGCCGTCTACGCGGGCCCCCGCCTGCTCGCCCTCGCCGACGGCATGGGCGGTCACGCCGCGGGCGAGGTCGCCTCGTCCCTGGTGATCTCCGCACTGGCCCCGCTCGACGACGACGTGCCCGGTGACGACCTGCTCGCCGAACTCCGCGAGGCGACCCACGACGGCAACGAGGCGATCTCCCGCCACGTCGCCGAGGCCCCCGACCTCGAGGGCATGGGGACCACCCTGACCGCGATCCTGTTCGCGGGCTCGCGCCTGGGCATGGTCCACGTCGGCGACTCGCGCTGCTACCTGCTGCGCGACGGCGAGCTCACCCAGATCACGAAGGACGACACGTTCGTCCAGTCGCTGATCGACGAGGGCCGGATCACCGAGGAGGAGGCGCACACGCACCCGCAGCGGTCGCTGCTGCTGCGCGCCATCACCGGGCAGGACGTCGACCCGTCGCTGTCGATCCGCGAGGCCCGCGCCGGGGACCGCTTCCTGCTGTGCTCCGACGGCCTGTCCGGCCCGGTCAGCGACGAGACACTGCACGACACGCTGACCGACTACGCCGACCCCCGCGAGTGCGCCGACCGCCTGATCGAGCTGGCGCTTCGCGGCGGCGGGCCGGACAACATCACGTGCATCGTGGCCGACGTGGTGGACGTCGACTACGCCGACGACGCCCCGATCATCGGGGGCTCCGCGGGCCGCAACCCGCGCGCCGGCGACGGCGACTACCGCCACGACGAGCGGACCCCGCACTCCTCGGCGCAGCGCGCGGCGGCCACCACGCTGCCCCGCACCGAGCCGGTACGGCTGGAGCCCGCCGCCGCGGAGGAGCCGCGCCGCCGGCGCGGCCTGCGCCCGGTGCTCGCCCTGCTGGGCGTGCTCGTGGTGCTCGTGGCGGGAGTGTTCGTCGCCCGGGCGCTGGTGCTGCAGCAGTACTACGTGGCCGTCGACCAGAACCAGGTCGCGATCTACCAGGGTGTACGCGGCAACGTGCTCGGTGTCCCGTTGCAACGGGTGGCGGAGTCCACCGACATCGGCCTCGACGACCTGCCGCAGGCGGTCCGCAGCCAGGTCACCGACGGCATCGTCTCCGACGAGGGCGAGACCGGTGCCCGGGAGACCGTCGACCGGCTGCGGGAGCGCATGCTCCCGCTCTGCTCCACGCTGACCCCGCCGCAGCCGCCCGCGGTCGTCCAGGTGCCCGGCGCCCCGCCGGTGACGACGACCCCGCTGCCGACCGCGACCCCCGAGCCGGGCCGGAACTGCCGGCTCGACGGCTGATGGCCACGGGCAGCTCCGCTGCGGAGCCGACCACGCCCACCGGCCGCGGCATCGAGCTGTTGATGCTGGGCCTGGCCGCCGTACTCACGACCGGTGCGCTGGTGCTGGTGGAGGCGAACCAGGAGCAGTCGCTGACGACCGACCTGTTGTGGGTGGGTCTGGCGTATCTCGTGCTGTTCGCGGGTGCGCACGTGGCGGTGCGCTTCCTGGCGCCCTACGCCGACCCGCTGATCCTGCCGTCGGTCGCGCTGCTCAACGGCATCGGCCTGGTGATGATCCACCGGCTCGACCTGGCCAAGGCCGCCCGCGCGGAGGCCACCGGGAGCCCGGTGCCGAGCGGGCTGATCGGCGCCCAGGTCACCTGGACCGTCGCCGGCCTGGCGTTGTTCGCGCTGGTGCTGTTCTTCCTCCGGGATCACCGCACACTGGCCCGCTACGGCTACACCGCGGGCTTCGTCGGCCTGGTCTTCCTGGCGATCCCGGCGTTCCTGCCGTCGTCGATCTCCGAGGTCAACGGCGCCAAGCTCTGGATCCGCATCCCCGGTGGCCCCGGCATCCAGCCCGGCGAGTTCTCCAAGATCCTGCTGATCATCTTCTTCGCGGCCTACCTGGTCCAGAAGCGCAACCTGCTCTCCACCGCGGGCCGCCGCTTCCTGGGTATGGAACTGCCCCGCGCCCGTGACCTGGCTCCGCTGCTCGTCGCCTGGGGGCTGTCGGTCGGCGTGCTCGTGCTCCAGCGCGACCTCGGCAGCTCGTTGCTGATCTTCGGCCTGGTCCTGGTCCTGCTCTACACCGCGACCGAACGCGTGTCGTGGATGGTGATCGGGCTGCTGGCGTTCTCCGGCGGTGCCGTCGTCGCCTACAACCTGTTCGACCACGTCCAGACCCGCGTGCGGATCTGGCTGGACCCGTTCGCCGACTTCAGCGGCGGCGGCTACCAGCTCGCGCAGGCGCTGTTCGGGCTCGGCACCGGCGGCGTCGGCGGGACCGGACTGGGTGCCGGACGGCCGGACATCGTGCCCTTCGCCGAGTCCGACTTCATCTTCTCCTCGCTCGGCGAGGAGCTCGGGCTGATCGGGCTGGCCGCGATCCTGCTGGTGTACCTGGTGCTCATCACCCGTGGGCTGCGGTCGGCGCTGGCCGTGCGCGACTCCTACGGCAAGCTGCTCGCGACCGGGCTGTCGTTCTCGGTGGCGCTGCAGATCTTCGTCGTCATCGGCGGGGTGACGAAGCTGATCCCGCTGACCGGTCTGACGCTGCCGTTCCTGTCCTACGGCGGCTCGTCGCTGCTGGCGAACTACGTGCTGGTGGCGATCCTGCTGCGGATCTCGCACGTGGCCAGGGCACCGCTCCCCGTCCGGCCCGCCAAGCCGCGGGCGCCGATCGCCGAGGCCAGCACCGAGCTCGTCCAGCGTCCCGGGACGGGCCGCTCCGACACCCGTGACGACAACCACGCCGACACCGCCGCCCAGAGGAGCGAGACGTGAACCGCCCGGTCCGCCGCGTGGCACTCGCCGTGATGGTGATGATCGTGGTCCTGCTCGGCAACATCACCTACGTGCAGGTGGTCATGGCCGGCCAGTACCGGGACGACTCCCGCAACCAGCGCTCGCAGATCGACGAGTACTCGCGTCAGCGCGGCCAGATCGTCGCCGGCGGGCAGGTCCTCGCGCAGAGCGTCGAGAGCGACGGTCGGCTGCGGTTCGCCCGCCAGTACCCGCAGGGCGAGATGTTCGCGCCGGTCACCGGCTTCCTGTCGACCGTGTACGGCAAGACCGCACTCGAGCGGTCCACCGACGAGGTGCTCAACGGCACCGACGACCGGCTGTTCGTGCGCAGGCTGTCGGACCTCATCACCGGCCGGGACCCGGCGGGCGGCAACGTGGTGACCACCATCGACCCCGAGGTGCAGCGCGCCGCCTACGACGGGCTGGCCTCCCGCGGGTACACCGGCGCCGTCGTCGCGCTGGTGCCGCAGACCGGGGAGATCCTGGCGATGGCCTCGACGCCGTCGTTCGACCCGAACCCGCTGGCCTCGCCGGACCCGGCGCAGCAGCAGGAGGCGTGGAAGCGCTACGGCGCCGCCGACCCGGACCCGATGACCAACCGGGCGATCAACGAGATCGAGCCGCCCGGCTCGACGTTCAAGCTCGTCACCACCGCGGCCGCCCTGCAGAACGGCTACACCCCGGACAGCCAGCTCACGGCCGCCCGCAACATCCAGCTGGCCGACTCCACGACCACCCTGGAGAACTACAACGGCTCGGCCTGCGGCGGCGGGGCGACGGCGTCGCTGCGCGAGGCGCTGGCTCGCTCCTGCAACACCGCGTTCGCCCAGCTCGGCGGCGAGCTCGGGCCGGACAAGCTCCGGGCCCAGGCCGAGGCGTTCGGCATCGGCCGCACCGACCTGCAGATCCCGATGCCGGTCACGGCGTCGCAGGTCGGCCCGATGTCCGACACCCCCTCGACCCAGCAGTCCGCGATCGGCCAGCGCGACGTCCGGCTGACCCCGATGCAGCTGGCGATGATCGGCGCCTCGATCGCCAACGGCGGCCAGACGATGGCCCCGCACCTGGTCAAGGAGATCCAGAGCCAGACCCTGGACGTCGTCGACACCACCGACCCGGACCGGATGTCGCGGTCGATGCCGGCCGACGTGGCCCGCACGATGACCGACCTGATGGTCGGCTCGGAGGAGCGGACCTCGGGCGGCGGCAAGATCACCGGCGTCCAGATCGCGTCGAAGACCGGTACCGCCGAGCACGGCACCGACCCGAAGAACACCCCGCCGCACGCCTGGTACGTGGCGTTCGCACCGGCCGACGACCCCAAGGTCGCGGTGGCGGTGCTCGTCGAGAACGGCGGCGACCGGGCGCTGGAGGCGACCGGTGGCTCGGTCGCGGCCCCGATCGGGCGGGCCGTGATCGCCGAGGCGCTGCGGGACGCCCAGTGAGCCCGCGGGACCCGGCCCGGCGCAGGTCCCCGGCGGCCCCGTGAGCGCCCTGTCGGCCGGGCAGCTGATCTCCGAGCGCTACCAGCTGGACCGGCGGATCGCGGTCGGCGGGATGGGCGAGGTATGGGAGGCCTCGGACACCCGGCTCGGGCGCAGCGTCGCGGTGAAGGTCCTCAAGGCGGAGCTCTCCGACGACCCGGAGTTCCTGCACCGGTTCCGCATCGAGGCCCGCACCGTCGCCTCGCTCGACCACGCCGGGATCGCCGCCGTGCACGACTACGGCGAGGACGACAGCTCCACCGGCGGCGGGCGCACCGCTTACCTGGTGATGGAGCTCGTCCGGGGTGAGCCGCTGTCGTCGCGGATCGGGCGCGGGCCCATCCCCGCCGACGAGGCGCTCGACATCCTCGAGCAGGCGGGCCGGGCGCTGTTCGCCGCGCACGAGCGCGGGTTCGTCCACCGCGACGTCAAGCCCGGCAACATCCTGCTGCGTACCGACGGCGTCGTGAAGCTGACCGACTTCGGCATCGCCAAGGCCGCCGACGCCGTCCCGGTGACCCGGTCCGGGATGGTCATGGGCACCGCCCACTACATCGCTCCGGAGCAGGCCTCCGGCGAGGAGGCCGGGCCGTCGGGCGACGTCTACTCGCTCGGGATCGTCGGCTACGAGTGCCTGGCCGGGGTGCGGCCGTTCCGCGCCGAGAGCGCGGTCGCGGTCGCGATGATGCAGGTCCGCGACGACCCGCCGCCGCTGCCGGACGAGATCCCCGAGCGGGTGCGCGAGCTGGTCTCCTCGGTGCTGGTCAAGGACCCCGAGCAGCGCTACGCCGACGGCGCCGAGTTCGCCGACGCCGTCGCCGCGGTCCGGCGCGGGCACCGGCCACCGCCGCCCGGCATCCCCGCCCCCGGCGGGTACGCACCCGACTTCCGCGGCGACGACGGCACCGGCTCGCGACACGCCCTGCAGGGGACCGGGCAGGGGACCGGCGACGACGGCCCGTCGGCGGGC
>NZ_WWFY01001145.1:0-16186 GCF_009864975.1 Pseudonocardia sp. SID8383 | reverse complement strand
GACGCCGGCCGGGGTCGAGCACGTCGGCGAGCGGGACCCGGCGGTCGCGCAGCTCGTCGGCCGGGACGCCGAGCAGGGCCGGGAGGGCGCCGGGCCGGAAGCGCAGACCGGTGGTCACGCCGCCCGCGGGCGAGGCGGCGAGGTGTGCCGTGGTGTCGGGGCCCGCGACGACCAGCCGGTCCCCGGACAGGAGCAGGTCCATGCAGCCGTCGGGGAGCACCCGCTGGGTGTGCGGCGCGGTACCGGCGTGCGCCCGCCAGGTCACCTCGACGACCGCGCGCAGCGGTCCGGCGGGGGCCGTCTCGGAGTAGCTGCGCACGGCACCAGCCTACGGACGCGGCACGGCCCCGGTGCCGGCGTCGCCGGTCCGGGGCCGTGGCTGCGGGCGCGGGGTCAGGAGGCGCGCAGGACCGCCTGGATCTCCAGCTCGACGCCGACCTTCTCGCTGACGACGACGCCGCCGCCGTCCATCGGCAGCTCGATGTCGACACCGAACTCCGACCGCTTGACGGTGGTCTTCGCGGTGAACCCGGCGCGGGTGCCGCCCCAGGCGTCGGGGCCGAAGCCGTTCAGCTCGAGGTCCAGCTCGACGGGCTTGGTGACGCCCTTGAGGGTCAGGTCGCCGGTGAGCACGTAGTCCTCACCCTTCGCGGCGATCCCGGTGGACCGGAAGGTCCACTCCGGGTACTTCTCGACCTCGAAGAAGTCGGCGGAGCGGATGTGGCCGTCGCGCTGGTCGTTGCCGGTGGTGATCGAGGAGGCGTCGATGGTGGCGGTGACGGTGGAGTCCTCGAGCCGCTCCGCGGTCACGAGCTCGCCGGAGACCTTCTCGAAGCGGCCACGGACCTTGCTGACCATCATGTGACGGACGACGAACGCCACGTCGGAGTGCACCGGGTCGATGTCCCAGGTGCCGACGACGTAGCCGGGGATGGTGGTGGCAGCGGTCATGGTGGTGACTCCTCGGGATAGTTGAACTCTCACTTGTTGAGAGCGATACTAGGTTCAACGAATGCCACGCCCCAATGTTTCGGAGGGTGCTATGAGTCACACACGCTGGCTGGACGACGAGGAGCAGCGCACCTGGCGCGCCTTCCTGGCCGCGCAGCGGCTGGTCTCGGAGAAGGTGGAGCGACGCCTGCAGGCCGGGGCGGGGATGCCCCAGGCGTACTACGAGATCCTGGTCCGGCTCTCCGAGGCGCCGGACCGCACGCTGCGGATGAGCGTCCTCGCGGACTCCGCGCTGTCCTCGCGCAGCCGGGTGTCGCACGCGGTGGCCCGGATGGAGGAGGCGGGCTGGATCGAGCGGCGGTCCTGTCCCACCGACCGGCGCGGTCAGCTGGCCCGGCTGACCGACCGCGGCTTCGAGGTGCTGGCCGGTGCGGCCCCGGACCACGTCGAGAGCGTCCGCGAGGCGGTGTTCGACGGGCTGACCCCGGCCCAGCAGGCCGGGCTGCGCGAGGCGTGCGAGGCGGTCGTCGCGCACCTGTCCGGTGGCGGGGAGTGGCCCGTGACCCGGGACTCGGGACCGGACGGCCCGGACCCGGCCCAGGCGTCCTAGGCTGGGCACATGCCTCATTTCGACGTCGTCGTACTCGGAGCCGGACCCGGTGGATACGTGGCGGCCATCCGTGCTGCCCAGCTCGGCCGCAGTGTGGCGGTGATCGAGGAGAAGTACTGGGGCGGTGTCTGTCTCAACGTGGGCTGCATCCCCTCCAAGGCGCTGCTGCGCAACGCCGAGATCGCGCACATCGTCACCAAGGAGCAGAAGACCTTCGGTCTGTCCGGTGAGGTGTCGCTCGACTTCGGCGCCGCCTTCGACCGCAGCCGTTCGGTCGCGGACGGGCGCGTCAAGGGCGTGCACTTCCTGATGAAGAAGAACAAGATCACCGAGCTCGACGGGTTCGGCCGGTTCACCAAGCCCGGCGAGATCGAGGTCGAGCTGTCGAAGGGCGGCAACGAGACCGTCACCTACGACGACGTGATCATCGCTGCGGGCTCCACCGTCAAGCTGCTGCCGGGCACCGAGCTGTCCGACCGCGTCGTGACCTACGAGGAGCAGATCCTCACCCGCGAGCTGCCGGAGAGCGTGATCATCGCCGGTGCCGGTGCGATCGGCGTCGAGTTCGCGTTCGTGCTGGCCAACTACGGCGTCGACGTCACCATCGTCGAGTACCTGGACCGGCTGCTCCCGCTCGAGGACGCGGACGTGTCCAAGGAGCTGCTCAAGGCCTACAAGAAGCTCGGCGTGACGGTGCGGACCTCCACGAAGGTCGAGTCCATCACCGACGACGGCAAGGGTGTCACCGTCTCGGTCTCCTCGTCCAAGGGCAGCGAGGACCTGCGCGCGGACAAGGTCGTGCAGGCGATCGGCTTCGCCCCGCGGGTCGACGGGTACGGCCTCGACAAGCTCGGCGTGAACCTCACCGAGCGCGGCGCCATCGAGATCGACGACTACATGCGCACCAGTGTGGAGCACGTCTACGCCATCGGTGACGTCACCGCGAAGCTCATGCTCGCCCACGTCGCCGAGGCGCAGGGCATCGTCGCCGCCGAGACCCTGGCGGGCGCCGAGACCCAGGAGCTGAACTACAAGATGATGCCGCGCGCGACCTTCTGCAACCCGCAGGTCGCGTCGTTCGGCTACACCGAGACCGAGGCCCGCGAGCTGGCCGACGAGAAGGGCTGGAAGGTCAACACCGCGACCTTCCCGTTCACCGCGAACGGCAAGGCGCACGGCATGGCCGAGCCCGCCGGCTTCGTCAAGCTGATCGCCGACGACACCTACGGCGAGCTGCTGGGTGGGCACATCATCGGCGCCGAGGCGACCGAGCTGCTGCCCGAGCTGACCCTGGCCCAGAAGTGGGACCTGACCGTCCACGAGATGGCGCGCAACGTGCACGCGCACCCGACCCTGTCGGAGTGCCTGCAGGAGGCGATCCACGGCCTGGCCGGCCACATGATCAACTTCTGATCACGGCCGCGACGGCCCGCATCCCGCTCGGGGTGCGGGCCGTCGCGCTGTCCGGCCCCGCCGCCGGGCCCACGGGAAGCCGCCGGCGGGGCGGGGAGGGTCAGGAGTGGCGGGAGTCCGGCTCGCGGCGGGCGGTGTGCTCGCGACGCGTGGTGGAGCCCGCGGCGCGCTGCTCGTGGCGCTCGGCGGCCAGTGCCGCCTCCACCGCGGCCTGCACGGCGGCGGTGTTGACGTCGGGATCGATCAGCCTGGCGGCGGCGAGGGAACGGGCCGAGACCGAGATGCTGACCATGGGTGACTCCTGGAACTGTCGCGTGGTGGGCGTGGTGGGCGTCGGGGAAGGCCCCACGCTGGGCCCTTCCCCGGGTGGCGTCGCGCGACCCGCCGGGTAGTGACCGATTCAGGTACCGATGTGGGTGACGTATGTTACCCACTGGTAAACGCGCTGGCCCGAGGACCCTAACGGACGAGGTCGGCCAGCAGCAGGCGGGTGACGTACAGGCCGTCGGGGACCCAGGCCCGGTCCGGCGCGCCGATCCGGGCCGCCAGCTCGTCGAGGGTCCACCAGCCGCCCTCGGCCACCTCAGAGGGCTGGTGGGTCACCGGGCCGTCGGAGAAGGCGCGGTAGACGTGCACGTGGGCCCGCAGACCGTCCGGGCCGGTGCCGGGCCCGGTGTCGACACCCAGCGCGGCGGCGTCGAAGGCGACCACGGCCAGCTTCTCCAGCGGCACGCCGGTGACGCCGAGCTCCTCGCCGAGCTCGCGGGCGGCGCACGCGTCGGGGGTCTCGCCCTCGTCGAGGACCCCGCCGGCGAGGCAGTCCCACATCCCGGCCATGACCAGCTTGGTGTCGGTACGACGGTGCACGTAGACCCGCGTGCCGTCGGCGGAGCGGAGCAGGACCGCCGTCGTGGCGTGCCACAGCGAGCGCGCGTAGACCTCGCCGCGCTCGGCGACGCCGGTGGGCGCGCCCCCGGCGTCGAAGACGGTGATGCGCTCACGTGCGGGATCGGTCACGCCACGATGATCCCGCCGGGCCGCGGTGCACCCCGACCGGGGGCGCGGACGGTTAGTCTCGTGCAATGCACTCTCGCGCAGGGGGCCGGTCGTGACGGCCCGCCGGATCATGGGCACCGAGGTGGAGTACGGCATCGCCGTGCCCGGTGACCCCACCGCGAACCCCGTCGTCACCTCGACGCAGGTGGTGCTGGCCTACGCCGCTGCGGCGGACGTGCCCCGCAACCGCCGGGCGCGCTGGGACTACGAGGTGGAGTCGCCGCTGCGCGACGCCCGGGGGTTCGACCTGTCGGCGCCGTCGCTGGCGCCGCAGCTCGACACCGACCTCGACGACCTCGGCGCGGCGAACGTCATCCTCACCAACGGCGCCCGGTTCTACGTCGACCACGCCCACCCGGAGTACTCCACTCCGGAGGTCCTGTCCCCGCGCGACATCGTGACCTGGGACAAGGCCGGCGAGCGGATCATGCTGGAGGCGGCGAACCGCGCAGCCACCGTGCCGGGCGCGCCGCGGATGCAGCTCTACAAGAACAACGTCGACGGCAAGGGCGCCAGCTACGGCTCCCACGAGAACTATCTGATGGCCCGGACGACGACGTTCCCGTCGATCGTCACCGGCCTCACCCCGTTCTTCGTGACCCGCCAGGTCGTCTGCGGCGCCGGCCGGGTCGGCCTCGGCCAGCAGGGTGACGAGGCCGGCTACCAGATCGCCCAGCGCTCGGACTACGTCGAGGTCGAGGTCGGCCTGGAGACCACGCTCAAGCGCGGGATCATCAACACCCGCGACGAGCCGCACGCCGACGCCGACAAGTACCGCCGCCTGCACGTCATCATCGGCGACGCGAACCTGTCCGAGATCTCGACGCTGCTCAAGGTCGGCACCACCGCCCTGGTCCTCGACATGATCGAGAAGGGGCGCTCGTTCGAGGACCTGCGCCTGGCCGAGCCGGTGAAGTCGGTCTCGCGGATCAGTCACGACCCGACGCTGCAGCGGACCGTCCCGCTGGCCGACGGTCGTCACCTCACCGCGGTGCAGATCCAGCAGGAGTACCTGGCCCGCGCGGTCGAGCACATGGAGCAGACCGTCTCCCCGCGCCGCGAGGAGTGGGACCCCGACACCCGCGAGGTCGTCGAGGAGTGGGAGTCGGTACTGGTCGACCTGGAGCGCGACCCGATGCTGACCGCCGACCGGCTCGACTGGACGGCCAAGCTCAAGCTGCTCGAGGCCTACCGCGAGCGCGACGGCCTGACCTGGGGGTCGGGCCGGCTCGGGATGGTCGACCTGCAGTACTCCGACGTGCGGCTGGCCAAGGGCCTCTACAACCGGCTCGTCACCCGCGGGTCGATGCGCCGGCTGGTCACCGAGGAGCAGGTCGCCGCGGCGATGACCGAGCCGCCCGAGGACACCCGCGCCTACTTCCGCGGTACCTGCATGGGCCGGTTCCCGGTCGAGGTCGCCGCCGCGTCCTGGGACTCGGTGATCTTCGACCTGGGCCGCGAGTCCCTGGTGCGGATCCCGACGCTGGAGCCGCTGCGCGGTACCCGCAAGCACGTGGGGGAGCTGTTCGAGGCGGTGTCGACGGCCGAGGAGCTGGTCGACAAGCTCACCGCCTCCTGAGCCCGCCCGCCGGGGGAGCGGATCACACGCCGCTGCGCAACAGGCGATTTTGTCGCCCCCGGTGGGTAGGGTGAACCTGCAGGCAACTCTGCGAGGAGGAGGCGTCATGTCCCAGGAGCAGACCAAGCGCCAGGGTGGCGGCGACGGAGACGACGAGTCCGGGGAGAACGCGTCCGGATCCGGTCAGGAGCGCCGCGAGAAGCTCGGTGAGGACGTCGACACCATCCTCGACGAGATCGACGACGTGCTGGAGGAGAACGCGGAGGACTTCGTGCGGTCCTACGTGCAGAAGGGCGGTGAGTGAGCCCCACGGGGCCACTCACCCTGCCGCACCCCGGCACCAGCAGTACCGTCCCGGCCGGGTCCGCACCTGCGGGCCCGGCCGTGCCGGAAGGGCCGCAGACCCCGCCGACGCGGGGGAGCGGGACCACCGGCGCACGCAGTTCGAACGAAAGGCACGTCCGAGAGATGGAGTTCCGGCCGTCGGTCACCTCCGGGCTGGTGCCCGGGCACCACACGGGTCAGCTCGGCACCTTCCTGACCGGGTCGCAGTCGTTCTCCGACTTCGTCGGCGGCGCGGCCCCGCACCTGCTCCCCGGCGCGGGCCTGGACCGGACAGCCGGTCCCGGCACCTCCGCCGACGCCCTGGGTGTCCCGCACGGCACCACGATCGTCGCGCTGCTGTTCTCCGGCGGCGTCGTGATCGCCGGTGACCGGCGCGCGACCGCGGGCAACGTGATCGCCCAGCGCGACATCGAGAAGGTGTTCGTCACCGACACCCATTCCGCCGTCGGCATCGCCGGCTCCGCGGGGATCGCGCTGGAGATGGTCCGGCTGTTCTCGGTCGACCTCGAGCACTACGAGAAGCTCGAGGGCGTCCCGCTCTCGCTCGACGGCAAGGCCAACAAGCTCGCCGGCATGGTCCGCCAGAACCTGGGCGCGGCGATGCAGGGCTTCGTCGTCGTCCCGCTGTTCGCGGGCTACGACACCGACGCCGCCGACCCGGCGCAGGCCGGCCGGATCGTCACCTTCGACCCCACCGGCGGCCGGTACGACGAGAACCTCGGCTTCCACGCCGTCGGGTCCGGCTCGGTGTTCGCGAAGTCGTCGCTGAAGAAGCTGCACGACCCGGCCGCGGACCTCGACGGCGCGGTGCGCACCGCGGTCGAGGCGCTCTACGACGCCGCGGACGACGACACCGCCACCGGTGGGCCGGACACGGTGCGGCGCATCTACCCGGTGGTCGTCGGCATCACCGCCGAGGGCGCCGTGCGCCGCGACGACGCCGAGATCGCCGCCGTCGTCGACCAGGTGATCGCCGGGCGCCGGGAGCGCCCCGGCGGTCCGGCCCGCTGACCCCCTCCCCGCACGAAGCACGAGCCTGGAGCGCCTCCCCATGACGATGCCGTTCTACTCCTCCGTCGACCAGCTGCTGCGCGACCGTTCCGAGCTGGCCCGCAAGGGCATCTCGCGCGGCCGCAGCGTGGTCGTGCTGACCTACGCCGGTGGCGTGCTGTTCGTCGCGGAGAACCGGTCGACGGCGCTGCACAAGGTCTCCGAGATCTACGACAAGATCGGCTTCGCCGCGGTCGGCCGGTACAACGAGTTCGAGAACCTGCGTACCGGCGGGATCCGGATGGCCGACTTCCGCGGGTTCACCTACGACCGGCGCGACGTGACCGGCCGGATGCTGGCCAACGCCTACGCCCAGGCGCTGGGCACCGCGTTCGTCGAGCAGCAGAAGCCCTTCGAGGTGGAGCTCTGCGTCGCCGAGGTGGGCGTCGAGGCCGCCGGGGACCAGCTGTACCGGATCACCTACGACGGGTCGATCACCGACGAGCCGCGGTTCGTCGTCATGGGCGGTCAGACCGAGCCGATCTCGCAGAAGCTGTCCGAGACCTACGAGCACGGGCTGGAGCTGGGCGCCGCGATCGAGGTCGCGCTCGGCGGGCTGCAGGTGCCCGGCGCGGACCCGGCCACGCCGGGCAACGGCGCGAACGCCCAGCCGCGGGTGCTCGGCGCCGAGGCGCTGGAGGTCGCGGTGCTCGACCGGACCCGGCCGCGGCGGACCTTCCGCCGTCTCGAGGGTGCGGCGCTGACCGACCTGCTGCCGACCGCGAACCGCGGCACCGAGGAGCCCGAGCCCGACGTGGCGGGTGGCGACGACACCCCCGCCGCCGGTGGGGCACTGGGCGGGGACGGGGCGTCCTGACCCGCTTCTCCGCGACCACCGCGTCCGAGGCCGTCGTGACGGCCTCGCGCGACGACGTCTGGCGCGTCCTGACCGATCCCGATGTGCTGCCGACGCTGACGCCGCTGCTCAACCGGATCGACGCCGACTCCGCGTGGGACGCGGCCGTCGACGGCTACGAGCTGTGGCGCTGGCACATGGTGCGGATCGCGGTGCTCGGGGTGGGCATCAAGCCGGTGTTCACCGAGCGGATGACCTTCGTCGAGGGCAAGCGGATCGAGTTCACCCACGCGCCGCCCACCGGGGTGACCGAGTGGGCGGGCGCGGAGGGCTACTACGCGCTGAGCGACGCGGACCCGGAGCCGGACGGCTCGCCGGCGACGCACCTGGAGATCTCGCTGACCGTCGACGTCGACATGCCGCTGTCGCGGCTCGCGGCGCCGGTGGTCACCCGCACGATGAAGGCGACGATGGACGCGACAGGGGACCGGTTCGGGGCGAACCTGCTCCGCCGTCTCGGCGCCCGGGAGCGCTGAGCGAGCTCACCTGCCGTCGGGGTTGTCGACCGGCAGTTCCAGGGTCACGGACCCGGCCCGTTCGAAGGTCAGGGTGACCGGGTAGGTCGGGCCGACCGACAGGGCCTGGCGCAGGTCGTCGAGGGTCACCGCGGCCCGGGTGACCGACGCCGCGCCGGCGGGGACGGCGGACCCGGTGTCACCCACCAGCAGCGTCGCGCCGCCGAGCAGGGACTGCTCGCCGCTGACGTCGACGTCCTCGGCCAGTGGGGAGCTCGCGGAGACCAGCCGGTCGGCGGCGTCGCCGTTGTTGACCGCGACGAGGCGCAGCCCGACGTCGGAGCCCGCGGGGTGGGCGATCCCGCCCTCGGCGTCGTCGGCGGGTGCGATGGCCGCGTCGCGGATGTCGATCGCGCCGATCGAGGTGGCCGCGTCGCCCGCGGTGCCCATCGGGTCGTCCAGGTCGATGGTGGGTGCGGCCGTGCCGCACCCCGTGAGCAGGAACAGGGCCAGCAGCGCGGGCGCGGTACGTCGCATGTGCCCGGGTTCCCCGTTCCGGGCCCCGTCCACGCACGGTCCGCCTCCGTGGCATGATGGTTGAAGAATCAACCATATTGGGGGAGCGGATGAGCGACATCGTCTTCGGCATGGACACCTTCGGCGACGTGCCGGTGGGCGACGACGGCACGCCGCTGTCGCACCCGCAGGCCATCCGCCAGGTCGTCGACGAGGTGGTGCTGGCCGACGGGGCCGGCGTCGACGTCGTCGCGCTGGGGGAGCACCACCGCCCCGAGTACGCCATCACCACCCCGGAGACGGTGCTCGCCGGGATCGCGACCCGCACCTCCCGGATCCGGCTGTCCTCCGGCGTCACCGTGCTCAGCTCGGACGACCCGGTGCGGGTGTACCAGCGCTTCGCCACCCTCGATGCGCTGTCCGACGGCCGTGCCGAGGTCATCGTGGGTCGCGGCTCGTTCACCGAGTCCTTCCCGCTGTTCGGCTACTCCATGAACGACTACGAGCAGCTGTTCGAGGAGAAGCTGGAGCTGTTCGTGCAGCTCCTCGACGAGAAGCCGGTGACATGGCGGGGCGCCACCCGCGCCGCGCTCGACGGCGTCGAGGTCTTCCCGACGACCGGCCGCCGGCTGCCCGTGTGGGTCGGTGTCGGCGGCTCGCCGGAGTCGGTGGTCCGCACCGCCCGCCACGACCTGGGCCTGATGCTCGCCATCATCGGCGGCCCGGCCGGACGGTTCGCGCCCTACGTCGACCTCTACCACCGCGCCGTCGAGCAGTTCGGGCACGCGGCGAAGCCGGTGGGCATGCACTCGCCGGGCTTCGTCGCCGACACCGACGAGGAGGCGAAGGAGATCTTCTTCGCCCCGTACAAGGCGCAGATGGACCGGATCGGCGCCCAGCGCGGCTGGCCGCCGCTGGACCGCGCCCGGTTCGAGGCCGAGGTCTCCGGCGGTGCGCTGCACGTCGGGTCCCCCGAGACGGTGGCCCGCCGCATCGCCGACTCGATCCGCTCGCTGGGCGCGCAGCGCTTCGACCTGATCTACACCGTCGGGCCGCAGCCGGTGTCGGCCCGGCTGCGCGCGGTCGAGCTGTACGGCACGCGGGTCATCCCGATGGTGCGCGACATGCTCGCCTGAACGGATCCACACCCGGTTCCGGGCTCCCACACCCGTTGCGACGGGTGTGGGAGGCGGCCAGGGGGTGTGGTTGCGGACGCGGGGGTCAGGCGGGGGAGATGCGGGCCGCCGCGGTGCGCAGGCCGTCGACGAGGGCGCGCAGGGCGGGGAGGTCGGCGTCGGACCCGCGGGTGGCCAGGACCAGGGAGCGGCCCGCAGCGGGCCGGCAGGACAGCAGGCGGACGCCGTCGTCGGCGGTGGCGGGGACCGGGCCGGTGCCTCCGGGCACCGCCGAGCCCGCCACCGCCATCGCCGGCACGAGCGCGACCGCGAGCCGCGCCCGGACGAGGGACAGCTGGGTGGAGAAGTCCCCGACCCGGTAGCGGATGTCGGGCTCGAACCCGGCGCTGCGCAGCAGCTGCAGCAGCGCCTCGTACGGCTCGGTCCCGATCGGGCCCGACGCCCACACCCGCCCGGCCAGGGTGCGCAGCGGCACCGGGTCGGGCCCGGTGAGCGGGTCGTCGGCGGGGACGGCGAGCATCGCGGGCTCGGTGGCCAGCGCGGTCACCCGGATCCCCGCGGGCAGCCGGGCCGGACGTTGGGTCCAGCTCTCCATGAGCACCGCGTCCAGGTCGCGGTTCTGCAGCGCGGGCAGCAGGTCGACGACCTCGCCGTCGTCGACGGTGGGGACCAGCCGGGGGTGCGCGGCGGCCAGTCCGTCGATGACCTCGGGCAGCAGTGTCCGCAGGGCGCTCGCGACCGAGCCGATCCGCAGGGGTCCGGCGGCGTCGTCGTGCAGGGCGGCGAGGTCGCGCTCGGCGCCGGCGACGGTCGCCGCCGCGGTGGCCGCGTGCCCGGCCAGCACGTGCCCGGCCGCGGTGAGCCGGATGCCCCGCCCGTCCGGTTCGACGAGCCGGGTGCCGGTCTCGCGTTCGAGCTTGCGCAGCTGCTGGGTCACCGCGGGTCCGGTGATGTGCAGCGCGGCCGCGGCGGCGCCGACCGAGCCGTGCTCGGCGACGGCGTCGAACACGCGAAGCCGGTCCCAGGAGATCACACAGCACAGCTTAGCGGTACCAGGTAGGAACAATCATTGGAGCTTCGCGGTTGCGGCGGGGATCGTGGATCGGGTGAACGTACGCACCACCCCCGATCCGCACTCCGCCCTCCTCCTCGTCGCCGGCGCCTCGGTCCTGGCCTGGACCGGCATCCTCGTCGCGCTCGCGGGCGCCGACCCGGCGACGGCGTCGGTCTGGCGGTGCGTGCTCGCCCTGGTCGTGCTGGGGCCGTGGGCACTGGCCGAGTACCGCCGCGCGGGCGGCCTCCCGCTCGCGACGGTCGGCTGGTCCCTGCTGTCCGGGGTGTTCCTGGGGACGGACTTCCTGCTGTGGACCCGCGCGGTGCTCGACGCGGGCGCCGGGATCGCGAACGTCGTGCTCAACATCCAGGTGCTGGCGCTGCCGCTGATCGCCTGGGTCGTCGCGGGGGAGCGGGTCCCGCGCCGGCTGGTCTACGCGGCGCCGCTGCTGCTGGGCGGCATCGCGCTGGCCGGCGGGGTGCTCGGCGCCGGGGTCGGCGGACCGGAGCCGGTGCGTGGTGCGGTGCTCGGCACCCTCGCCGGGGTCGCCTACGCCGGCTTCCTGCACCTGAACCGCTCGGTGTCGCGGGGCCGTCCGCGTCACCTGGTGACCCCGGTCGCGCTGGCGACCGTCGGGGCCGGGGTGACCTGCGGGATCGTCGGCGTCGCCGGGGGCGGGATCGTGGTCGCGCTGCCCGCGACGACGTGGGCCTGGCTGATCGTGCTGGCCCTGGCCGGGCAGGTGGTGTCCTGGGTGCTGATCGGGCGCGGCTCGGCCGGGCTGGCGCCGGGCACCGCGGGTGCGCTGCTGCTGGTGCACCCGGTGCTGTCGGTGGTGCTCGGCATGCTGGTGCTCGGGGAGACCCTGACCGCGTGGCAGGTCGCGGGCTGCGCGCTGGTGGTCGCCACCGTCGCCGCGCTGGTCGGCCCGGCCGGGACCGCGGGGCGGCTGCGCCGGGTGGTGGACCGGCACGAGCGGGCCTGGGCCACGCTCACGCCACGGGCCTGACGCACCTCCCGGCCCTACAGGTCGATGCGCTCGGCCCCGGTGTAGACGTTGCCGGTCCGCCCGCGCAGGAACCCGACCAGGGTCATCCCGGACTCCTCGGCCAGCTCGACGGCCAGCGACGACGGCGCCGACACCGCCGCGAGCATCGGCACCCCGGCCATCACGGCCTTCTGCACCAGTTCGAACGACGCCCGTCCCGACACCATCAGCACGGTGCCGGCGGCGGGCACGCGGCCGTCCATCACCATCCGGCCCAGCACCTTGTCCACCGCGTTGTGCCGGCCCACGTCCTCGCGGGCGGCGAGCAGGCCGCCGTCGGCGTCGAACAGGGCGGCGGCGTGCAGCCCGCCGGTGGAGCCGAACACCTTCTGGTGCTCGCGCAGCCGGTCGGGCAGCTCCAGCAGCAGCTCCCGGTCGATCCGCAGCGGGTCCGCCGCCGGGGAGTGGCGGGTCTTGAGTTTCACCGCGTCCAGCGAGGCCTTCCCGCACACCCCGCACGACGAGGTGGTGTAGAAGTTCCGCTCCACCGACGCGTCCGGCGGGGCGACGCCCTCGGCCAGGTCGACGTCGAGCACGTTGTAGGTGTTGCGGCCCTGCTCGTCGACGGAGTTGCAGTAGCGGGCCCCGGCCAGGTCCAGCCCGGAGCCGATCACACCCTCGGTCAGCAGGAACCCGTGCGCGAGCTCCACGTCGTGGCCGGGGGTGCGCATCGTCACCGACAGCGCCTTCCCCCCGACGCGCAGCTCCAGCGGCTCCTCGGCCACGAGGGTGTCCGGCCGCGAGCGGGTGCTGCCGTCCCCGTTGAGGTGCAGCACCGGGCGCCGCACGGTGAGCCGTCCCATTCCGATCCCCTCCCGCTGTCCACCCTCCAGGGTAGGAGGAGGATCGGCCACGTGCGCGGGTACGGGGGTCGTCGGCCGGGGGCGGGAATCGTGCCGGCGGGCGGTGCGTCCTCGCGGATGGGGACGGCGAAGGCGTCGCTGGACTGGCACGGGGCGGCGCTGCTGACCCGCACCGTCGCCGTACTGGGCCGGGCGGTGGACGGGCCGCTGGTCGTGGTGCGTGCCGCCGGGCAGGAGCTGCCGGAGCTGCCGCCGGGCACCGAGGTCGTCGACGACCCGGTACCCGGGCTCGGCCCGCTGCCCGCGATCGGCGCCGGGCTGGCCGCCGTCGCGGGCCGGGCGCAGGCGGCGTTCGTCGCGTCGGTCGACCTGCCGCTGCTGCACCCCGCCTTCGTCGCCCGCGTGCTGGATCTGCGCGGGGAGCACGACGTCGCGCTGCCCGAGGCGTTCGGGCACCACCAGCCGCTCGCCGCCGCCTACGCCACCGCACTCGCCCCGGTGATCGACGGGCTGACCGCGTCCGGGCAGGGCCGCCCGCCGTCGCTGTTCGACCGGGTCGCGGTCCGCCGGATCGGCGAGCAGACCCTGCGCAGCGACCCGGTGCTGGCCCGCCTCGACCCGGACCTGGCGTCGCTGACCAACGTCAACACCCCCGCCGAGCTGGCCGCGGCCCGGGCCCGCCCGCTGCCCGCGGTGCGGCTGGTCGAGGGGGGCGTGATCCGCACCGTCCGCGCCCGCACGGCGGGGGAGCTGGGGCGCCCGGTGGCCGTCGCGGGCGGGACGGGGCCGCTGCCGCCGTGGTTCCCGCTGGTGACCGGCGACGAGCTCGAAGGGGTGTGACGGGGGTCTCGACCTTGCTACGGTGCGGGGGCCGAAGGTCACCACCACCCCGGAGGTCGACGATGACCGCCACCCGCCCGCAGGGATCGCGCCGGGGCTTCCGCCCCCGCCACGTCCGCCTCACCGAGCCGCTGGTCCGCGAGAACGGGGTGCTGCGCCCGGCGTCCTGGGACGAGGCCCTCGACCGTGCCGCGGCCGGGTTCGCCGGTGTCCCGGGCGACCGCTTCGGCATGTTCAGCTGCTCCAAGGCGACGAACGAGATGAACTACGTCGCGCAGAAGTTCGCCCGGGCGGTGATGGGCAGCAACAACGTCGACAGCTGCAACCGCACTTGACACGCTCCCAGCGTCGTCGGTCTGACGGCAGTGTTCGGTGCCGGCGGCGGCACCTCCGCCTACGTCGAGGCGGAGAACGCCGACCTCCTCGTCCTGTGGGGCAGTAACGCCCGCGAGACGCACCCCATCTTCTTCCACCACGTGCTGCAGGGGATCCGCAAGGGCGCCCGGATGTTCTCGGTCGACCCGCGCCACACCTCCACCGCGCACTGGGCGGACTCGTGGCTCGGTCTCGACGTGGGCACCGACATCGCGCTGGCCAACGCGGTCGGCCGCGAGATCATCCACGCCGGACTGGTCAACCACGCGTTCGTGCAGCGTTCCACCAGCGGGTTCGAGGACTACCGGGCCGCGGTGGAGCCGTACACGCTCGAGCGCGCCGAGGAGATCACCGGGGTCCCGGCGTCGTCGATCCGGGAGCTGGCGCACGCGTACGCCCGCGCCGACCGCGCCCAGATCTGCTGGACCCTGGGCATCACCGAGCACCACAACGCCGCCGACTACGTCTTCGCGCTGATCAACCTCGCGCTGCTGACCGGGCACGTCGGCCGCTACGGCTCCGGCCTGGTGCCGCTGCGCGGACAGAACAACGTGCAGGGCGGCGGCGACATGGGCGCCATCCCGGCCAAGCTGCCCGGCGGCTACGACGTGTCCGACGCCGAGGCGCACGCCCGCTTCCACGCCGTCTACGGCGGCGCGGAGTTCCCCGACCGTCCCGGCAGGCACCTGTCGCAGATGTTCGAGGCGATGGAGGCCGGCCAGATGAGCGCGCTGTACTGCATCGGGGAGAACCCGGCCGAGTCCGAGGCCGACGCCACCCACGCCCGGCACCTGCTGTCCTCCCTCGACCACCTCGTCGTCCAGGACATCTTCCGCACCGCCACGGCCGAGCTCGCCGACGTCGTGCTGCCCGCCGCCGCGGACTGGTGCGAGTACGAGGGCACCGTCACCAACTCCGAGCGCCGCGTCCAGCGGGTCCGCAAGGCCCTCGACCCGCCGGGCCTGGCCCGCCCCGACACCCACATCATCTGCGGCGTCGCGCAGCGCCTCGGGCACGACTGGGGCGAGCCGACCGCCGAGCAGGTGTGGGACGAGCTGCGCTCGGTGTCGCTGAACTGGCACCACGGCATGAGCTACGACCGCCTCGACACCCTCGGCGGCATCCAGTGGCCCTGCCCCGCCGAGGACCACCCGGGCACCCCGCTGATGCACACCCGGCTGTGGGCCGACGACCCGGACGAGCGCGGCGCGCCGGCGCCGTTCACCCCGGTCGAGCACGTCCCACCGGCCGACGAGCTCACCGAGGAGTATCCGATCCGGCTCACCACCGTGCGGCTGCTCGACGCCTACAACTCGGGGGTGCAGACCGGCGGCTACGCCTCGCCGCTGCGCCGCCGCGAGTCGCTGCGCATCGACGCGGCCGACGCCGCCGCGCTCGGCATCACCGACGGCGACCGGGTGCGGGTCACCAGCCGTCGCGGCAGTGTCGAGGCGCCGGTGTGGGTCGACCGGTCGCTGCGGCCGGGGCTGGCGTCGTTCACCCCGCACTTCACCGAGCAGGTCGACGTCAACGTCCTCACCAACGACGCCTGGGACCCCAAGTCGGGGACCTCGGAGTTCAAGGCGACCGCGGTGCGGATCGAGAGGCTGTGAATGGATCTCCACATCTCCACCGCCGCACCGACCGCGGCCGAACGGGACACGATCGACGCCGCGTTCGGGTTGCTCGCTCCCACCGCCGCGGACGCCACGGCCGGGGACCGGCCGACCCGGTCGGCGCACGCCGGGCACGCCGCCCGCTCGCGGCGCCACCTGCTGCTGCCGCTGCTGCACGCGGTGCACGACGCGGCGGGCTGGCTGTCGGAGGGGTCGCTGAACCACGTCGCGCGGACGCTGCAGGTCCCGCCGGCCGAGGTGTACGGCGTCGCCACCTTCTACGCGATGTTCTCGGTGGAGCCGCGCGCCCCGCGGGTGGTGCACGTCTGCGACGACGTGGCGTGCGGCCCGTCCGGCGGCGAGGAGATCGTCGCGGCGCTGGAGCGCGACCTCGACGGCGGGCGCGCCTGCGTGGTGCGCAGCCCCTGCCTGGGACTGTGCGAGCGGGCACCCGCGGTGCTGCACCAGCGCGCGGGCGAACCC
>NZ_WWFY01001144.1:0-5205 GCF_009864975.1 Pseudonocardia sp. SID8383 | reverse complement strand
CCGCCGCAGCAGGAACCGCCGCAGCAGGAACCGCCGCAGCAGGCTCGGCGGCGGGAGGCTCCGCGGCGAAGGCCCGGGGCGGCCGCGGTGAGAGGCGCGACGGGAACAGCACGCTGTCCCCGCCCGCCGGCAGGTCGGCCGCACCCGACCCCGCGCGGCGCACCCTCGCCGCCGCGCTCGGACTCACCGTGGCGTCCACCGTGGTGCCCGGCAGCGGACACCTCGCGCTGCGCCGCCGTCGTACCGGTGGGCTGATCCTCGGCACGGTGGTCGCGATCGTCGTCGGGCTGGCGGCGGTGGTGCTCCTGGCCCGGCGCTCGACGCTGCTCCAGAACCTGCTGTCGACGACCACGCTGACCGTCATCGCGGTGGCGCTGGTGGTCGCCGGGATCGCCTGGATCGCCCAGGTCGCGCGGACCTACGCACTGGCCCGGCCGCGCGGGATGCCGCTCGGCCGGAAGATCCTCGGCACCGGGACCGCGGCCCTGCTGTGCCTCACCGTCGCCGTGCCCTTCGGCTACGGCGTCGAGCTGATGAACTCCCAGCGCGGGCTGCTGAACTCGCTGTTCCAGGGCGGCGGGACCTCGGCGGCCGAGGCGCTGGGCAAGCCCCGGCTGAACGTGCTGCTGCTGGGCAGCGACGCCGGCGACGACCGGACCGGTACCCGTACCGACACCATGATGGTCGCCAGCATCGACACCCGTTCCGGCCGGACGACGCTGTTCAGCCTGCCCCGCAACATCCAGCGGGCCGAGTTCCCGCCGGGCAGCCCGGCCGCGGAGGAGTTCCCGGACGGCTTCCACGACCCGTCGCAGCCGTTGTCGGGCGACTACCTGCTCAACGCCGTCTACGCCTATGCCGAGCAGCACCCGGAGATCGCGCCGTCGGGACCGACGTCGTCGCCGGGCATCAACCTGCTCCAGTCCTCGATCGCGTACATGACCGGCCTGCCGCTGGACTACTACCTCGAGGTCAACATGGCCGGGTTCTCCTCGATGATCGACGCCGTCGGCGGAGTCACCGTGAACGTCGGGCCCGAGCCGATCCCGGTCGGTGGCGTCACCGCGTTCGGCAGGCACGTCACCCCGGACCGCTACATCAGCCCCGGGGTGCAGACCCTGGGCGGCGAGGACGCGCTGTGGTTCGCGCGCTCCCGCCGGGACGGCACCGACTACCAGCGGATGGGCCGCCAGCGCTGCCTGATCCAGGCGGTCATCTCGCAGACGACCGCGACCGAGCTGATCTCCCGGTTCCAGAGCATCGCCGCGGTGACCCGGGACAACGTCGCCACCGACATGCCCCAGCAGGTGCTGCCCGCGCTGGCCGTCCTGGCCGACGAGGGGTTCCGGCTGGAGAGCGTCGCGTTCGACCCGTCGCTGCCGGACCCGAACTCCTCGACGGGCTACTTCGTCACCGCCGACCCCGACGTCTCCTACATGCGCGAGGTCGTCCGCAACGCCATCGCCGACCCGGCCCCGGAGCCGGCGCCCGGGACCGCCCCGGCGCTCGCCGCCCCGACGGCGCAGCCGTCCCCGAGCACGGAGTCGTCGCGGTCGTCCTCGGCGAGCGCGTCGCCGACCCCCGACCCGGCCGCGGCGCTGCCGCAGTCGGTCGAGGAGTCCTGCGCGTCGACGGGCGCGGCCGACGTCCCCGCCGGGGGCGAGCCCGGCACGTCGCAGGACCCGTCCGCGACCGGTTCGAGCGGGGTCTCCGGCTCCGATCAGGTCGACGGCCTCCGTCCCGACCAGAACTAGCCCTCCGCGGCCGAGCCCGCCGCACCGGTCGGGCGACCGGGGCAGAGCGCCGCTCAGGCCGTCGCGAACGCCCCGAGCACGTGGTCCGGCCGGATCCCGTCGAAGTGGGAGCGCCAGATCCCGTGGTAGAGGACCTCCTCCTCGCTGCGCAGCGGCCAGGAGTCGGACGGGTGCTCGGGCACCCCGTCGGTGACCCCGGTGTCGGCCGCGGCGGCGGCCTTGCGGGCGGCCAGCTCGGCGAGCACGGTGCCGGCGCCGGAGCCGTCGCCGAACTGCTCCTTGCCGCGCCACAGCAGGTCCTCGGGCAGCCAGCCCTCGAACGCCTCGCGCAGGATCGCCTTCTCGGGGCGGCCGTCCGGGCACTGCTTCCACTCCGGCGGCAGCGCCAGCGCGGCCCGGACCAGGCCGGAGTCCAGGAACGGCTCGCGGGCCTCCAGGCCGAAGTACATGGTGGTGCGGTCGCAGCGCTGCAGGTTGAGGTGGTGCAGCTGCTCCAGCGAGCGGACCAGCTCGGCCTGCAGGGTGTCCGGGTCGGCGTACTCGGGGCCGTGGATGTAGGAGTAACCGGCGAACAGCTCGTCGGCACCTTCCCCGGTGAGCACGACCTTGACCTTCTTCGCCGCCTCGCGGGCGAGGATCAGGTTGGGCACCGCGCTGCGGACCAGGGCCGGGTCGTAGTGCTCGATGACCTCGACGGCGTGGTCGAGGGCCTCGGCGATGTCCTCGGGGGTCACCAGGATCTCGTGGTGGTCCGACCCGATGTGCGCGGCGACCTTGCGGGCCGCGATCAGGTCACCGGACTCGGCGGTCCCGACGGCGAAGGTGGGCAGCTGCTCGCCTCGGGCCCGGGCCTCCTGCGCGGCGATGGCCGCGACCAGCGCCGAGTCCAGGCCACCGGACAGGAACACGCCGACACCGACGTCGGACATCATCCGGCGACGGACCGCGGACACCACGGCCTCGCGCACCCGGGACAGGTCCGCGTCGTCCCAGCCGGGGCGGATCGCGCGGCGTGCCGGGCGGACCTCGACCGGCACGGCGTCGGCGAACCGCACCAGCCCCGACGACGGGCTCCACAGGCAGCCGGGCGGGAACGAGCGCACGTACGGGCGGTCCTCGGGGTCGAACGCGCGGAGCTCGCTGGCGAACAGCACCGTCTCCGACGGGTCCGGCGCGGTGTACGGGACAGCCCCGGACGCACCGCCACCCCCGTCACGGAGCTCTGCCGGCGGCACCCAGTACAACGGCTTCACGCCGAACGGATCGCGGGCGACGAGCCCGGCGCCGTCGGTGCGCCCCATGGCGACGGCGAACATGCCGTTCAGCGAGGCGACCGCGGCCTGGCCGTCCCACATCACCGCGTGCAGCGCGGCCTCGGTGTCGGACTTGGTGCGCACCGTGCCGTCCGGGAACGCCTTGGCGATGCGCTCGTGGTTGTAGATCTCGCCGTTGCCGACGATCCACGCGGTGCGGGCGGCGTCGGACATCGGCTGGTGCCCGCCGCTGACGTCCATGATCGACAGGCGTTGGTGCCCGAGCCAGGCGTTCCCCACGACCTGCACGCCGGTGTCGTCGGGGCCGCGGTGCGCCACCCGGGCGAGCATCCGCTCGTACTTCCCGGGGTCGGCGGGCTCACCGCCCGGCCACGCCGTGGGTCCACCGAACGCAGCCACGATCCCGCACATGGGCTCCATCGTCGCACGGTCGCGCGAACCCGCATCCCGGCTTCCGCTCCCCCACCGTGTGAGTTCGGACTCTGAAAGGCGTTTCCGGAGCGATCCGAATTGCCCCGGCGGCCGTGGGTTCGTACGGTCGGAGACCGGCCAGGACGGCCGCCGTCCACCGCCGACACCAGGACTCAGGGTCCGGAGGCGGGGACCGACACCGGCCATCGAGCAGGTGCGCGGTGATGCCGCGCCAGGACCGACCGACAAGGGGCGGACTCAGGTGAGCACGGCAGAGCACGACGAGCGGCAGGGCCGGCACAAGGTCGTGATCGTCGGCGGAGGGTTCGGCGGTGTGCAGGCCGCCAAGGCGCTCAAGGGCGCCGATGTCGACGTGACGATCGTCGACCGCACGAACCACCACCTCTTCCAGCCGCTGCTCTACCAGGTCGCGACGGGCATCCTGTCCCCCGGCCTGATCGCCCCGGCCCTGCGCCGGGTGCTGAAGAAGCAGAGCAACGTGCGCACCCTGCTCGCCGAGGTCGGCGACATCGACCTCGAGGCCAAGGTCGTCCACGCGGCCGCGCCGGACGGGCAGCGGATCGTGCTGCCCTACGACACCCTCGTCGTCGCCGCGGGCGCCACGCACGCCTACTTCGGGCACCCGGAGTGGGCCGAGCACGCGCCCGGCATGAAGTCGATCGAGGACGCCCGGCTGCTGCGCTCGCGCATCCTGGGTGCCTACGAGCTCGCCGAGGTCGCGACGACCGAGGAGGAGAAGCAGGCGTGGATGACCTTCGTGGTCGTCGGCGCCGGCCCCACCGGCGTCGAGCTCGCCGGTCAGCTCGCCGAGCTGGCGCAGTACGTGCTGCCGCGTGAGTACCGGTCGATCGACACCCGCTCCGCGCGGATCATCCTGCTCGACGCGGCGCCGGCGGTGCTGCCGCCGTTCGCGAAGAAGCTGCAGAACTACACGCGCAAGACCCTGGAGAAGAAGGGCATCGAGGTCCGCCTGAACACCATGGCGACCGGGATGG
Source organism: Pseudonocardia sp. SID8383 (assembly GCF_009864975.1). NCBI lineage: Bacteria > Bacillati > Actinomycetota > Actinomycetes > Pseudonocardiales > Pseudonocardiaceae > Pseudonocardia > Pseudonocardia sp. SID8383. The sequence goes on along the minus strand of NZ_WWFY01001144.1, from coordinate 750 downwards.
ACGCCGACTCCATCACGGTGAAGGGCCCGAACGGCGAGGAGCGCATCACCGCCCGCACCAAGGTGTGGGCCGCGGGTGTCCAGGCCTCCCCGCTGGGCGAGCTGCTGGCGAAGGCCTCCGGCGGCGAGGTGGACCGCGCGGGCCGTCTCACCGTGGACCCGGACTGCAGCCTGCCGGACCGCCGCGACGTGTTCGCGATCGGCGACATGGTCTCCACCATCGACCGGCTGCCCGGCGTCGCGCAGGTCGCGATGCAGCAGGGCACCTACGTCGGCAAGCTGATCAAGGCACGGGCGAAGGGCGACGACACCACCCCGGCCCCGTTCAAGTACTTCGACAAGGGCTCGATGGCGACCATCGGCGCCCGCGAGGCCGTCGCCGACGTCCGCGGCATCAAGCTCACCGGCTGGCTCGGGTACTTCATCTGGTGCTACGTGCACGTGATGTTCCTGATCGGCTGGGGCAACCGCTTCGGCACGCTCTACAACTGGCTGCGGTCGCTGCGCTACGCCCGCTTCCGCGGGCACCGGCTGATCAGCGTCACCGCGTCCTACGACAAGGCGGTCGACCCGGAGAAGCCGCTGGGCGAGAAGACCGACGAGCGCGCCGAGCTGGACCCGCGGGTCTCGCCCGGCACGCCGCCCGCGCCCGAGCGCCCGGCCGCCACGGGCTGAGCCGGCCACACACCACGACCGACGCCCGGGGGCACGTGCCCCCGGGCGTCGTCGCGTGCGCGGGTGGGCCGGGGCG
>NZ_WWFY01001143.1:0-6332 GCF_009864975.1 Pseudonocardia sp. SID8383 | reverse complement strand
CCGCCTCCGGTCACGAGCGCGGTGCGGCCGCGCAACGGCATCGGGTCCCGGCGCAGGGTGCTCACTCCCCGACCCTGCCCGACCGGGGCGCGCCGCGCGACGGAGTTGTCGCCCCGCGCCGACGTCACCGGCCGGCGGTCCGAGGAGGTGCTCCGCGTGCCTCAGCCGCGGGCGGCCTCCGGGGAGATCGCGCAGCGCAGCCGCGCAGGCAGTGCCTGTGGGTCGGGGGCGCCGCCGTCCTGCAGCCAGCGGGTCACCGCACGGACGTCGTCGGTGCTGCGGACCGGGCCGACCGCGACCACCGGCGATTCGGGACGCGTGCGGGCGGCGTCGCACGCCTGCACCAGCACCATCAGACCGGGCCGCCGCACCGCGCAGACCCCCGGCCCGAGCCGGCACCCCGCGGTCACGAGCACCCCCTGGGCGCTGTCCTGCACCACCGCCCGCAGACCCTCGACCAGCACCTCGTCGACACCAGGCAGGGCCGCGACGGTGCCGTGCGCGTCCTCGTCGAACCCCGAGGGCGCGTGGGCGCAGGCCCCGCACCGGACCACCGTGAACCCGTCCACCGGTACCCCTTCCTGCAAACAGTAATCGTTGTCGATTACTGTCGACGGTAACACCCGCGACGCAGGAGGAACACCGTGAAGCCCGGCATCCACCCCCCGTACGGCCCGGTCGTCTACCGCGACACGTCCACCGGCGACGAGTTCCTGACCCGGTCGACCGAGACCTCGCGCGAGACCGTCGAGTGGTCGGACGGGAACACCTATCCCCTGATCAAGGTGGACACGACCTCGGCGTCGCACCCGTTCTGGACGGGCAACGCCCGGGTCCTCGACGCCGCGGGCCAGGTCGAGAAGTTCCGCCGACGCTTCGGGGAGCGCACGCGCGGCTAGGGGCGTGTCTCCCCATCCGCCACCGTCGCTCCCGGCGCCCACGCCGCCGACGGCGGCGTTTCCGGACCGCCCGAATACGCCCGGTATGAGAGCGGCCCGGCTGCCTTGCCGGCGACGACGTGGATCACCGGGCCCGGCGGCGCCGGATGGGGAGACACGCCCTGGGCCCGCGTAGCGTCGGGAGGCATGCGCCGCCGCCGTCGCGAACAGGTCCGGGTCGTCACCGACCTGACCGAGCCGCTGACGGTCGAGCACGGTCGTCGCATCCGGATCCGGCTCGTCGCGATGGTGGTGTGGATCGCGGGCTGGATCGTCGCCGGCGCCCTGTGGCGCGACGGCTGGCTGGCCACCGCGATCCTGCTGACCAGCGGCCCGGGGCTGTGGATCCTGTAGTGGCTGTTCGTCCCGCCCCGGGAGCAGGGACGGCGCGAGCCGGTCGGTCGCCGGCCCCCACGGGCACTGCCCGGGCCGCGGGACCCGCGGGAGTGATCGGGTGGGCGGCCGCGGGGTTCCGCGACCACCCACCCCGGCATCCGGCGTCGTGGGCCGGAGGGTCATCCCGTCCTGCTGATCTCCACCATGTCCTCGCGCGGCACGACCTTCGTCCGCTCGCGGCCGCGCGCCTCGCCGAGGCCGCGCTCGTGCTTGTCGAGCGCGAGCCAGCCGGTCCAGGTGGTGTACGCCACGCCCCGGCGCTCCAGCAGCGCGTCGACCTCGGCCGGGTCGCGACGGGGCGCCCGGGGCAGCTGCGGCGCGTCGGCCAGCAGGCTCGCGACGGTCTCCGAGGCGCAGCCCTTGGTGTGCCCGATCAGCCCGACCGGGCCGCGCTTGATCCAGCCGACGGCGTAGACGCCGGGCATCTCCTGGCCGTCGATGTCGTGTACCCGTCCCTCGCGCTGCGGCAGCACGCCGTGCTCGTGGTCGAAGGGCAACCCGGCCAGGTGCGAGCCGGTGTAGCCGATCGCCCGGTAGACCGCACCGACCGGGAAGTCGGTGAACTCGCCGGTGTCGCGGACGTCGCCGTGGCCGGTGTACTCGGTGCGCTCGATCCGGATGCCCTCGACGTGGTCGGTGCCGAGGATCCGTTCGGGGCGCGAGAGGAAGTGCAGGTGCACCCGGCGCGGGTCGCCGCGCCGGTCCCGCAGCGCCCACCCCTGCAGGGTCCGCACCACCATCTCGACGTGCTTGGCCGAGCGGACCTCGGCCGCGGCGACGTCGTCGAACTCGACGTCGGCCGGGTCGACGACCACCTCGACGCCCGGCACGTGGTCCAGCTCGCGCAGCTCCATCGGACTGAACCGGGCGTGCGCGATCCCGCGGCGGGCGAACACGTGCACGTCCGTGGCCGGATTGACCGCGAGCCCGGCGTGGACCGAGTCCGGGATCTCGGTGCCCGACAGCCCCTCGGCGGTGCTCGCCAGGATCCGGGCGACGTCCAGGGCCACGTTCCCGGCGCCGATCACCGCGACCGACGACGCGTCGAGCGTCCAGTCCCGGGGCACGTCGGGGTGGCCGTCGTACCACTGCACGAAGCGGGCGGCGCCGTGGCTGCCCGGAAGGTCGACGCCGGGGACGTCGAGATCCCGGTCCCGCTCGCAGCCGGTGGCCGCGATGACCGCGTCGTAGTGGTCGCGCAGGTCGGACAGGGTGATGTCGGTCCCGAAGTGGACGTTGCCGAACAGCCGCACGCCGGGGCGGTCCAGCACGCGGTGCAGGGCGTGCACGATCTGCTTGATCCGCGGGTGGTCCGGGGCGACGCCGTAGCGGACCAGCCCGAACGGGGCGGGCAGCTTCTCGAACAGGTCCACGGCGACGTCGGCATCGGACTTCAGCAGGGTGTCGGCGGCGTAGACGGCAGCCGGACCGGCGCCGATCACGGCGACGCGCAGCGCAGTCATCGTTCTCCTCGGGTGTTGACGGACCCCGAGGCTATAGCAAGGTAAGCCTTGCCTAACTATGACGCAGGCAACACCGTGCGCGGCAACAGGTCCGGGAAGTGGCCACCGACCCGCTCGGAGTGGCGTCGCCACTCCCGCGGGTAACCCAGCGACACCTCGACGAACGGGACGCCGTCGACCGTGACCGTCCGCGGGATGTGCAGGTGGCCGTGCACGACCGCCCGCGCCCGGTAGCGACGGTGCCAGTCGGCCGTCGCCGTCGTGCCGCACCAGAGCGCGAACTCCGGGTACCAGAGGACGTCGCAGGGCTCGCGGACCAGCGGCCAGTGGTTGACCAGCACCGTCGGCAGGTCCGGATCGAGCGCGTCCAGGCGGGTCGCCGTCGACGCCACCCGGGCCGCGGACCACTCGGCCCGCGTGGCGTACGGGGCCGGATGGAGCAGGTACTCGTCGGTGCAGACGACACCGGCGGCGTACGCCGCGGCCAGCCCCTCCTCCGAGGTCGTGGTGCCGGCGGGCAGGAACGAGTAGTCGTAGGGCACGAACAGCGACGCGATGACGGCCGGGCCACCCGGGCCGTCCCACACCGGCCACGCGTCCTCCGGGGTCAGCACCCCGACATCCCGGCAGCGGCGGACCAGCTCGTCGTAGCGGGCGACGCCGGCGAGCTGCTCGACCGCGTCGGCCCGGGCGTTCTTGGCGCGGGTCCAGAGCTCGTGGTTGCCCGGGGTCCACAGCACCTGCGCGAAACGCTCCCGCAGCACGGCGAGCGTCGCGACGACGCTCTCGATCCGCTCGTCGACGTCACCCGCGACGATCAGCCAGTCCCCCGGGTGTCCCGGGTGCAGCCCCGCGGCGATGTCGGCGTTCTCCGCGTGCCGCACGTGCAGGTCACTGACCGCGAGCAGGCGCGGCTCCCCGACGGCGGTCACCCGCCATTGGTACCCGGTGGGGTCCGGCCCACCGTCCGCCGGGGCCGGAAACGTACCTACCCGCGGTAACTTACTCCTGGTAGCTTCGGAACCGAGCTCGACGACGAGGCGGGGAGGCCGGGATGGCGGCATCGCGGGGAGTACGACGGTGGATCCGGTGGGTGCTGCGGCACGGGGCCATGCGGCGGGAGGTGACCCGCCAGGCGGCCAAGGGTGACCTGGGCGCGCACATGATCATCAACCCGGATGCGGTCCGGGACCCGTACCCGGCCTACGAGCAGATCCGTGGACAGGGCCGGATGGTGCGTTCGGCGCTGACCTGGACCACGGTCGACCACGAGATCACCACCGAGGTGCTGCGCAGCCCCGACTTCTGCGTCGGGCTGCGTATGCCGGAGAACGCGCCGGGCCTGCTGCGAGCGCTGCTCGCAGCAGGCGGGACCTGGCCGCTGGGGCCGGCCGAGCCGCCGTCGCTGCTGTCGATCGACCCGCCGGACCACAACCGGATCCGCAAGCTGGTCACCCGCTCGTTCAGCGCCAAGGCGATCTCCTCGCTGCGCGGGCGCACCGAACAGATCGCGGCGCAGCTGCTCGCGGACCTGGAGACCCGGGCCGGCGCCGACCGGCGCACCGACGTCATCTCCGGCTACGCCTCACTGCTGCCGGCCACCGTCATCACCGAGATGCTCGGCGCCCCGGTGGAGATGCGGGAGAAGTTCCTGGAGTGGGGCGAGGGCGGCGCCTACTCCCTCGACATGGGCCTGGACTACGCGACGTTCCACCGCTCCGAGCGCGACATCGACGCGCTCACCGACTGGATGGCCGGGCACTTCGAGCGGCTGCGCCGGGAGCCCAACGACTCCATCCTGTCCTCGCTGGTCGCCGCCTACGACGAGGAGGAGGGCCGGCTCACCCACGACGAGCTGCTGTCGCTGGCGATGCTGCTGCTCGCCGCCGGGTTCGAGACGACGGTCAACCTCATCGGCAACGGCACCCGACTGCTGCTGACCCACCCCGACGAGCTCGCCCGGCTGCAGGCCGACCCGGCGCTGTGGCCGAACGCCGTCGACGAGGTCCTGCGCTACGACTCCCCCGTCCAGCGGACCGGTCGCGTCGCCGCACGCGACACCGAGGTGTGCGGGTTCCCGGTCAAGCGGGGCGCGCTGGTGCTCACCCACCTCGGGGGCGCGAACCGCGACCCGGACGTGTTCCGCGACCCCGCCCGGTTCGACGTCGGGCGCGCGGGCGCGGACCGGCACGTGGCGTTCAGCCAGGGGATCCACTACTGCCTGGGTGCGGCGCTGGCGAAGATGGAGGGCGAGGTCGGGCTGCGGGCGCTGTTCGACCGCTACCCCGACCTGCGCGCCGACGGCCCGGCCGAGCTGCGCGGGACCCGGGTGCTGCGCGGCTACCGGACGCTGCCGGTCCGCCTGGACGACGCCCGGGTCCCCGTCGACGCCTGAGCTCAGGCCCGGTGGGTGGCGCTGGTGACCGTCGTCGTCACCAGGCTGATGATCGACATCCCGATCACGAGGTGGATCACCGCGGTGGCGATGCGGACGGCCCAGGGCTGCTCGGTGAGGATCAGCGGGGACACCGCGGCCAGCGCGGTGAGCAGCCCGGCGATCCAGCCGAAGTAGGACATCGGGCTCGGCACCGCGACCAGCAGCAGGTGCGCGAGCCCGGTCGCCGCCAGCCCGGCGACCGCGGCCCAGATCGCCAGGCTCTGCGCCGCGGCCCAGCCGTCGAGCGGCTCGGAGACGGCCGGGGCGAGGTACGGGATCTGCAGCAGGACCTGCAGGATCAGCAGCCCCACCAGGGCGATCAACGCGGCGATCACCGCCGTCGCCACACCGCCGGCCCACAGCCGACCGGGGTTCACCCCGCTGCGGGGACGCGGCCGGGCGGTCTCCCGGCTCATCTCTCGGGTGCGGTCGTCGGCCTCGGACATCGTCGTACTCCCCCGGTCGCGGACGGGCCGTGCGCGGCGTCGGTGCGGCGCCGCGCGGCGGTGACCACCCGCGCCGGGTGATCACCTGTGGTGGGCAGCAGACTACGCCCCGCGACGACGCCCCGTCGGCCCGCGCCGCAATGCGGCGAGTGCGGCCTCCGCGTCGGCGACCACGCGCTCGCGACGGCGCTCCAGGGCCTCCCCGGACTCGGCGCCCGAGCCCATGTTGCCCTGGGCGTAGCGCGTCCAGACCCCGGTCCCGATGCAGGCACAACGCCAGTGCGCGAACGCCACCCAGTACGGCAGCTGGTCCAGCGCGTGCCCGGAGCGCTCGGCGTAGCGGGCGGCGACGAGGTCGCGGTCGGGCCAGCCGGGCGCCGCGGTCGGGCCGCTCGTGATCGCGGGCAGGGTGTCGCCCGGACGCTCCCAGGACGCCAGCAGCCACCCCAGGTCGGCCAGCGGCTCCCCCAGGGCCGCGAGCTCCCAGTCGAAGACGCCGGTGATCCGGCCTCCGCGGAACGACAGGTTTCCCGGCCGGAAGTCGCCGTGCGCGATCCGCGGCCCGCCGGCCGGCTCCGGCGGCATCGCCTCGACCAGCGCGGCGTGCGCGGCGTCGAGCGCGGCGAGGTCGGTGAACGCGCCCGCGTGCGCC
>NZ_WWFY01000115.1:0-2491 GCF_009864975.1 Pseudonocardia sp. SID8383 | reverse complement strand
CCCGGCTGCGGGCGGGCCGGGTGCCGGTCCTGGGCCGGGCGACGGTGGAGGTGCTGCTGCCGGCCGCCGCGACCGGGACGGCCGCCACGCTGACCCACACCGCCTGACCCCTCACCCGAGCTCGGCCCCGGCCAGGTGCGAGGACAGGGTCTTGCCGTGGCCGTCGAGGGTCAGCGACCCGGTGACGCCCCCGGCCAGCACGCCGGGGACCCGGAAGACCAGTGCGGGCAGACCGGGGACCTCGTGCCGGTCCACCGGGCCGGTCACCGCGGGGCCGAACCGGGCGCGGACGACGTCGGCGGTCAGCCGCGAGCGCAGCACCTCCCAGGCGGCGTCGTCGCGCGGCACGACGACCAGCATGAGCGTGTCACCCTTGTCGCCGGCCCGGACGTCGGCCAGGTCGTCGACGCGCATCAGCGCACCTCCTCGACGTCGACACGGGGCCGCACGAGGTCCCGGTCGAGCAGGCAGGACCGCACGACGACCTGTTCGGTCACCGCGGACCGTGCTCCTCCGCCGGCCGCGGGCCCGTTGGTGTAGAGCGACTCGACCTCCCACCCGACGAGCCCCGCCCTCTCCCGGTCGGGCGCACGGGCCGCGACGCGCAGCCGCACCTCCACCGGGTCGCCGGGCCCCGCGAGCCCGCGGTGCGCGGCGCCCGCCCCGAGGTACTCGACCTCCACGTCGCCGTCGTCGAATCCGTGCACCTCGCGCAGGCGTTCCCGCACGACGTCACCGGCCAGCCGGGCCCGGTCCAGGCACCGCGGACCGGCATAGCTGATCTGGCCATCGCCCACCCAGCCGCCGCGGTAGCCGAGCGTCACCTTCAGCCGGTCCGGCCGGGCCCGCCCGGACGCCCCCGACACCCGTACCCGGTCCGGGCCGGTCTCGTCGAACACGACCCCGGAGAAGTCCGCGACGACGTCCGGGGTGACGTAGGACGACGGGTCGTCGACCTCGTAGAGCAGCTGCTCGGTGCAGGTGCGCCGGTCGAGCCGGCCACCGTCGCGGGGGAGCTTCCCCAGCACGACCCCGCCGTCGCGGCCGACGTCGGCGAAGGGGAACCCCAGCCGCGCCAGGCCCGGCACCGGCTTGGTCGGCGGGTCGGCGAAGTAGCCGCCGGTGAGCTGCCCGGCGCACTCCAGCAGGTGGCCGACCACGGTGCCGGTGGCGGTGGCGGCGGGGTCGCCGGCATCCCAGCCGAGGCTGTGGCGCAGCGTCCCCAGGTAGAGCGAGGGGTCGGCCACCCGCCCGGTCACGACGAGGTCCGCCCCCGCCCCGAGCGCCTCGGTGACCGGCTCGGCGCCGAGGTAGGCGTGCGCGGAGACCGGCACGGGCCCGTCCGAAACCGGCCGCCCGGTGCCGTCGACGAACGGGTCCGCCGCGAGCACCGCGTCCAGCACGTCGTCGCCGGTCACGACGCCGACCCGCACCGGCCCGCAGCCGGTCCGCCGGACGACACCGGCGGCGACGCGGGCGGCCGCCACCGGGTGCGCGGCACCGGAGTTGGTGACGATCCCGGTCCCCCGCGAGCGGGCGGCGGGCAGGACCGCGTGCAGCCGCGCGGCCAGCAGCGGGTCGTACCCGCTGTCCGGGTCGGTCAGGCGGCGCAGCGTGCCCGCGGCGACCGTCCGCTCGCCGAGGCACTCGAAGACGATGTGGTCGAGGTCCCCGTGCTCGACCAGGCGCACCGCGGGGTCGATGCGGTCCCCGGCGAAGCCCGCGCCGGCGCCGATCCGCGTCCTCATGCGAGCGCCACCGCCCCGGTCAGCAGAGCGACCGCGAGCATGACGAGGCTGATCAGCCACGCCCAGCCGAACAGCGCGCGGATGTGCCGGCCGATGTCGACCCCCGCCAGGCCGACGAGCAGGTAGAACGAGCCCGTCATCGGGCTGATCGGGAAGCCCACGGTCTCCTGCCCGACGATGGACGCGCGGGCGAGGTCCGCGGCCGCGACGCCGAACTCGGCGCCGACCCCGGTCAGGACCGGGAGCACGCCGAAGTAGTAGGCGTCCGGGCCGAACAGCAGGCTCAGCGGAACCCCGAGGACGCCGACGACCAGCGGGAGCGCGCCACCGAGCCCGGTGGGCACGGCGCCCGCGACGGCCGCGGCCATGCCGTCGATCATGCCGGTTCCCTCCAGGACGCCCAGGAACGCCCCGGCCGCCAGCAGGGTGGAGGCCATCAGCATGGCGCCGCGGGCCTGGGCGTTGATCCGCTCGGTCTGCTCCTCCAGCCCCGGGAAGTTGACCACCAGGGCGAGGATCGCCGCGCACAGGAACACCGCCTCGGGCGGGGCGAGCCCGCTCACCAGGGCCGCCACCGTGAGCACGGTCAGCGCGACGTTCACCGCCGTCCGGACCGGCCCGACCGGCGCGGCCGGGGCCTCACCCGCCGGGCCGGGCCGCCCGGCGGAGTCCGGGTCACCAGCCGTGTGACCGGCCGTGTCACCCGTGGCATCGCCCCCGGCGTCCCCGGTCCCGGCGCCGCC
>NZ_WWFY01001142.1:0-6423 GCF_009864975.1 Pseudonocardia sp. SID8383 | reverse complement strand
CCGCGCACCCTCCGCGGCGGGTGCGGCGACCGCGTCCGGGGTGCGCGGCGGGAGCTCAGCGGGCGGCGCGGGGCCGGACGTGGTCGCGCACCATGCCGCGGTGCATGACCCGGTCCCCGACGACGCCGGAGTGGTCGGCGCGGTGCAGCACGCAGGCGTTGTCCCAGATCACGACGTCGCCCGGTGCCCACCGGTGGTCCAGCACGTTGTCCGGCCGCGTCGAGTGCTCGATCAGCTCCCGCACGGTCGCCGCGGACTCCTCGGCGTCCATCCCGCCGACCTCGGCGCAGCGGGCCGCGGTCGAGAGGTAGAGCGCGGTCCGGCCGGTGCGCGGGTGCGGGCGGAACACCGGGTGCCAGGCCTCGGTCTCGGTACCGGCGTCGTCGGGGGACAGCCCGGTGACGACGTGGCGGATGCTGCGGCCGTCGAGCCGGGTCCGCAGCGGCTCCGGGAGCGTCTCGTAGGCGCGGTACTGGTTGGAGAACTGCGTCGCGCCGCCCCGGGCGGGGACGGTCACCGCCCGCAGCGCGGTGTAGGCGGGCGGGGCCGCGACGTAGCTGGTGTCGACGTGGAACGAGCTGCGCGGCGGGGTGTCGCGGCCGACGTTGGAGATCACGTTGAGGTCCGGGTGGGTCTCCAGCGGCGTCTCACCGGTGGTGAACGCCAGCGGGCCGAGACCGCGGAGGAAGGCGAGGAAGTCGTCGTCGCCGACGTCGTCCTGACCGGGCAGGACGAGGACGCCGTGCTCGGCGAGCAGCGCCCCGAGCGCGTCCGGGTCGAGGTCGGGCAGGGACGTCCCGGTGACGCGGGCGCCGACCGGGTGCAGGGCCTCGATGTCCATCACCCGAGTGTGCGGGCGCCCGCGGTCACCCGCGCGCCGGACGCGGGGCCGGCCCCGGGGGCGGACACGGGCCCGACGCCGGGGTCAGGACGCCGTGCGGCCCCACCGGCGGCGACGCGGGCGGTCGGCGGGCTCGTCCTCCATCGGGGCGGCGATCGCGAGCCGCCCGACCTGCTCGTTGAGGACCTTGAGGTGTACCCGGACGTCGTCGTGGGTCGGGTCCAGCACCGCCTGCTCGGCGATCTCCGCGGCCTGGTCGACCGACTGCTTCAGCGACGCCTTGGCCTTGTTCAGCCGGGCGGCGATCCGCTTCGCGGGCGGCTCGGTGAGCCGGAACCGTGCCGGCTCGATCGAGTCGCCGACGGCGGCCAGGCGCTGCACCGCCTCCAGCTCGGAGTCCAGCCGCTTGCCGATCTCGGTGAGCCACGTCCGCACCTGCATCGCCGAGATCACCGTGGTGATCCGGTGGAAGCGCTGCACCTGCTCGGTGCACTCGGCCACGTAGGTCCGCCAGTACCGCGAGAGCGGTGCGGGTGACGGCTCGGATCCGGGTCGCAGGAGTGACACGTGCGCAGGCTACCGGTGATCACGACGAGGTCGCCGTGGGTCACGGGATGCGCCCGTCCGTCGCCAGCACCGGCGCGTCGGCGGTCACGGTGTCGGGGTAGATCAGGCCGCTGCCGGTGTTCAGCACGACGACCGTCTCCGACCCGTCGAGCCACCCCGACTCCCGCAGCCGGCCCGCCGCGGCGACGCAGGCCGCGCCCTCCGGGCAGATCCAGGTGCCCTCGTCGCGGGCGAGGGCGTGCTCGGCGGCGAGCAGCTCGTCGTCGGAGACGGCGACGGCGGTCCCGCCGGTGTCGTACACGGCGTCGAGGACGAGGAAGTCGCCCAGCGCCCGGGGCACGGTGATCCCGAACGCGACCGTGTGCGGGTCGGCCGGGGCCGTCGACTCGCGCAGCCCGGCCTCGAACGCGTCGACGATCGGCGCGCAGCCGGTGGCCTGCACCGCGACCAGCCGGGGCAGGGGACCGGAGATCCAGCCGAGCTCCCGCATCTCCGCCAGGGCCTTGTGGATCGCGATGATCCCGACGCCGCCGCCGGTGGGGTAGAGGATGACGTCCGGGCAGCGCCAGCCGAGCTGCTCGACGATCTCGTAGCCCATCGTCTTCTTGCCCTCGATGCGGTAGGGCTCGCGCAGCGTCGAGGTGTCCTGGTACCCCGCCCCGACGGAGTTGCGGCGGGCGACGGCGTCGGCGACGAGCCTCCCTGCGTCGCCGATCAGGCCGTCGACCAGGTACAGCTCCCCGCCGGAGACGACGACCTCGCGCCGGGTGATCTCCGGGGCGTCGACCGGCATCGCGATCAGCGCACCGAGCCCGGCGCGCGCGGCGTAACAGGCCCAGGCGGCACCGGCGTTGCCGTTGGTGGGCATCGCGACCGCCCGGACTCCGAGCTCGGCGGCCCGGGACACCCCGACGGCGGCGCCGCGCGCCTTGAACGCCCCGGTCGGGACCAGCCCCTCGTCCTTCATCCGCAGGCCGGGCAGCCCGAGGCGGGCACCGGCACGGGGGAGCGGGAGCAGCGGGGTCATGCCCTCGCCCATCGTCACCACGTGCGCGGGGTCCCGCACGGGCAGTACCTCGTGGTAGCGCCACAGGTCCGGCGGGCGGGCGGCGATGTCGGCCGGGGTCACCAGCGTCCGGGCCCGGTCGAGGTCGTAGCGGGCGAGCAGCGGGGCACCGGAGGCCGAGGTGCCCTGCACCGTGTCGGCGTCGAGGACCTCGCCGGTACGGGAGCACTCCAGGTGGGACAGCGTCGAGAACTCGGGCACAGGTCCAGCTGATCTCCCGCCGTGCCGCGGCGCAACCGGAGGGGTGACGGCGGCGCGGGCAGGAGCAGGTCGCCACGACTACGCCGTTGCGACGATCCTGTTAGCCTCGGGAACGCAAGCGTGAAAGTTCAACAACTGAGAGGAACCCATGCGACCGCTCCCCGCGCCGCTCTCCGACACCGCACTCCTGCTCGTCCGGCTGCTCGTCGGCGTCGTCCTCGTCGCCCACGGCCTGCAGAAGCTCTCGGGTGGTGTCGGCGGGGTCGCGTCGAGCTTCGCCGGCATGGGCATCCCGCTGCCCACGGTCTCCGCGCTGTTCGTCATCGCGGCCGAGCTCGGGGGCGGTCTGCTGCTGATCGCCGGTGCCGCGACGACCGTGGCGGGGCTGGCCGTCGTCGTCGCGATGGCGGGGGCCTACCTCTTCGCGCACGTGGGCCTGAACCCGTTCGTCGACTCGGGCGGCTGGGAGCTGGTCGGCGTGATCGCCGCCGGTGGACTCGCGCTGGCCGCGACCGGACCGGGCCGGTTCTCCGTCGACGCGCTCGTCGCCGGACGCGGTCGCACGCCCGCCCGGCACGCGGTGGGTGTGTCCGCGGGGGAGTAGTACCCGCCCGCACGGGGGATCCCTCCGCATGCCCGAGGGACACACCGTGCACCGGCTCGCGCGGCTGCAGCGCCGCCGCTACGCCGGACGGCCGGTGGCCGTCTCCAGCCCGCAGCGCCGGTTCACCACCGGCGCCGAGATCGTCGACGGGCGGGTGCTGGTCGACGTGCAGGCCCACGGCAAGCACCTGTTCCAGCACTACGGGCCGGACACCACCGTGCACGTCCACCTCGGACTGTGGGGCCGGTTCCCGAACCGGACGCTCCCCCAGGAGCCGCCCCGCGGCCAGGTCAGGATGCGGATGGTCGGCGAGACGCACTACGCCGACCTGCGCGGCCCGGCCGCCTGCGAACTGCTGGACGACGTGGGCGTGAAGGAGCTGCGGGCCCGCCTCGGCGAGGACCCGTTGCGCGACGACGCGGACCCGGCGCGTGTCCGGGAGCGGTTCGCCCGCTCCCGTGTCCCGCTGGCCGCCCTGCTCATGGACCAGTCGGTGATCGCGGGCATCGGCAACGTCTTCCGCGCCGAGACGCTGTTCCGCACCGGACTGGATCCGATGACCCCGGCCCGCGACCTCGACGACCGGTCCTTCGCCCTGCTCTGGGACGACCTGACCGAGATGCTCCGCGACGGCGAGCGGCGCGGCCGGATCGAGACGCTGCGCCCCGAGCACGACCCGGCCCAGCTGGCGCCCCCCGACCGCGGCGCGGTCTGCGCCAGCGTCGTCTACGCCTACCGCCGCACCGGACAGCCCTGCCTGGTCTGCGGCGCCCCGATCGCGCACGCCGAGGTCCGCACGCGGAACCTGTTCTGGTGCCCCGGTTGCCAGGCCGGAGGCAGCGCCCGGCCGCTCACCGAACGGTGACGATGGATGTCCGATCTGTCCTGTACCGGGCGGTAGCGGTACCGTTGACGTCATGCTGTCGACCGGTCCCGCTCGTCCGGAAGCGGGGCGTCGGCCGATCATCCGCTGGGACGCCGCGCTGTCCGGGGCCGCGCTGGCCGCGACCGGGATGCTCGTCGCACTGGGCGTGTTCGGCGCCGTCTTCCTCGTCGCGTTCCTCGACTACTGCCCGCCGCGGACGTGCAGCTCCTCGGCGGTGCTCGTCTCGGTCGGCGGGTCGCTGGTGATCGCGGCCGCCGCCGGTGTCGCCGGGCTCGCCATGACCGTCCTGCGCATCGTCGAACGGCGCCCTGCCTGGCCCTTCGCGGTGGTCACCCTCGCCGTGACCGGTTCCGCCGTCGCCTTCGGCGCGGTCCACTACGCGAGCGCGATCGGATACTGAACCATTCAGGGTTCGATTCCCAGAATGCGTGCCCCGAGCCGGGTCTCGCGGCCGGAGCCGTTGCACGCACCGCAGTTCCGCCAGGACTTCGTGGCGAGTGCGCCGTAGTGTCGCGGGCTGCCCTTGCAGCGCCCGCACCGGGTGAGGGGATGCAGGTAGAGCGACCCGATATAGAGGACGAGGGCCACCGCGCCGAGGATCACCAGAATGGTCGTCCCACTCGCCCCGTCCTGTTCCTCGGCCGCAGACAGCAGGAATTGCGTCATTCTCGTCGCCCCCGATGAATGGAGCGCGCGACCCCCTGTCGCCGCCCCGGCCACCGAGACTACGTCGCCGTTTCCGGAATCCTTGACCGGTTCATCACTGTTGATGATCGCCGGCCCGGTCGGCTGCATCGGCCGCCGGAACCCGTTGCGCCGTCCGGCGGAAGCCGAGCACGATCGCGGCGGACATCAGCATCATCACCGCGACCACCCACATCCCGGCGCGGGAGTCGCCGGTCAGGTCCTTCAGCCACCCCGCGACGAACGGCCCGGCGAACCCGGACAGGTTGCCGAAGGAGTTGATCAACCCGATCCCGGCGGCCGCCCCGGCACCGGTGAGGAACGCGTTCGGCAGCGCCCAGAACGGCGGGATGGCGGCGAAGACCCCGATCGCGCAGACGGTCACGCACGCCATGACCAGCAGCGGTGAGTCCATGTACAGCGCGCCCGCGATCGCGACCGCCCCGACGACGGCCGGGACGGCCACGTGCAGCCCCCGCTCGCCGCTGCGGTCGGAGTGCCGGGCCCACAGCATCATCGTCACCGACGCGATCGCGTACGGCACCGCGGTGATCAGACCGACCTCGACCAGCGAGTAGTCGGCGCCGAACTGCTGCTCGAACCCGGCGACGATCTGGGGCAGGAAGAACGCCAGCACGTAGAGCCCGAACACGATCCCGAAGTAGACCACCGAGAGGGCCACCACCCGGCCGTCGCGCAGGGCGGCGGCGACGCCGCGGTCCTGCCCGGCCGCCGCCGTGTCCTCGGCGGCGATCCGCTCCTCCAGCGCGACCGCCTGGTCGGCGGGCAGCCACCGGGCCCGGGTCGGGCGGTCCGGCAGCAGCCACAGCACCGCGATCCCCAGCAGCACCGCCGGGATGCCCTCGACGAAGAACATGAAGCGCCAGCCGGCGTCGAAGCCCAGGGCGCCGTCGCCGACCGAGATCAGCCACGTCGACAGCGGCCCACCGACCACCGAGGACAGCGGCACGGCCAGGAAGAACAGCGCGACGATCCGTGCCCGCTCGACCCTCGGGAACCAGTAGGTCAGGTACAGGATGATGCCGGGGAAGAAGCCGGCCTCGGCGATGCCGAGCAGCACCCGCACGACGTAGAAGCCGATCTCGCCCTGGATGAACGCCGTCGACGACGCGACAATGCCCCAGGTCACCATGATCCGGGCGATCCAGATCCGGGCGCCGACCCGGTGCAGGATCACGTTGGACGGGACCTCGAAGAAGAAGTACCCGATGAAGAACAGCCCGGCGCCCAGGCCGTAGGCGGCCGCGGACAGGCCCAGGTCGGCGTTCATCGTCAGCGAAGCGAACCCGACGTTGACCCGGTCGATGTAGTTCAGCAGATAGGCCAGGGCGAGCAGCGGGATGAGCCGCTTCGTCGCCGTCCGTACGGCCGTCGAGACCAGCACGCCTTCCCCCTCCGTTGCGGTGCGCACGCCCGCGCAGTCTCTCCGCCGGAAGGTCAGTCCTTCAACCAGGCGTAGGCGGTGTGCCGGGAGACACCGAGCGCCGCCGCCATCGCGCTGACCTCGCAGCCGGCCTCGCGCCCGGCGCGCAGCAGCGCGCGGCGGCGTTCGC
>NZ_WWFY01001141.1:0-6935 GCF_009864975.1 Pseudonocardia sp. SID8383 | reverse complement strand
CGCCGGGGACCTCGGCGGTGTCGGGGTCGTGCCCGGCCCGGCCGTCCAGGGCGAGCGCGGCGGTGTCGGCGCGGCCGGGACGGGGGCGGGGCTCGTCGTCGTCGAAACGGCGGCGACGGCGGACGGGATCGGGACGGTCGGAGGAGTACACGTGCGGCTCCGGAGGCGGCAGGGGGTGCCGCGCGGAGCCGGTCCTCAGGGACCGGTCGTGCCGCGCGACGGGGACGGTGCGGGCGGGCACGCGCTGCGCACCCGGACACGACGGACGGCCATCGGTACGCACCTCCCCGCTCGCACCGCGCGGCCCTGCCGCGCCACCGGTCCCTCCGGCCGGTGGCGACCCTGCCGGACGCCGTCCCGGCCCGCCACCGGTTTTCCGTGCCGCGCGGACCCTGCGCTCAGCCGAAGGCGCTGAGTGCGCCGAGCCCGATCGCGGCGAACAGCGCCGCCCACACCACGACGGCCACGACCTGCCAGACCACGACCTGCCGCCGGTCCAGTCCGGCAGCGACCATCCCGAACGCGGTCACCGAGATCGCCATCAGGGTCGGGCCGGCAGCGAGGCGACCGGGACGCCGTAGCGGTCCACCCGGGCGGTCACCTTCTGCCGCCGTTCCGACGGCGGCCGCGACGCGCGGCGGCCGAGTCCCCGCCGGGCCCGGTCGCCCAGCCGCACCGCGACGACCAGGGCCAGCACGTTGCCCGCGATCGCCCCGGCGGCGGCGAGGAGCACCGGCATGCCGGTGACCGTCCCGACCAGCGTGCCCGTGTAGGACTCCAGGAACGGCACCACGCCGATCACGAACACCGCCAGGAACTGCCACACCGGGTGCAGGGCGGCGACCCACAGGTTCAGCTGCTCGACCATGCCCGGATCATGCCGTATGTCCGACTCGGTGTCCGGGGTTCAGGCCGGGATGACGAGATCCAGGTGGTCGCCGTCGCGCTCGACGACGTGTCCCGCCCGCCGCGCGATCCGGGCCACCGCGCCGGCGTCGGCGGGCTCGGCCCGGGAGGTCGCCAGCAGCCGGGCCAGGCCTCCCTTGTGCGACTTGTTGTGGTGGCTGACGACCGACCGGCTCCCGTCCGGTCGCCGGGCCAGCACGTTCACCGTCACCGCGCCGGGGACCGTCCCGAGCGCGGCGTAGCCGCCGGAGCGGAGGTCGACGACGAGCTCGCCGTCGGCGATGCGGGCCAGCAGCGGGTCGAGCGCCGGGCGCCAGCGCGCGGCCAGGGTGCCCGAGCCGGGCAGCTTCGAGCCCGCCGAGAGCCGGTAGGGCGGGATCGGGTCGTCGGCCCCGAGCAGTCCGAACAGCGCCGAGCACACCGCGAGCCGGGATCGGGCCCGGTCCCGGGTGGCGCGGGTGAAGGAGCCGGAGTCGAGGGCGTCGTAGAGGACCCCGGTGTAGCGGTCCAGCGCGGGCAGCGTCGGGTTCGTGCGCAGCGCGGCGTTGCGGTCGATCTCGGCGTCCTGGCGCTGCGACACCCCGAGCGCGGCGCGCGCGGCCGGACGGTCGCCTGCCAGTGCGACGAGCTCGTCGCAGAGGTCTGTGCGGACGGGGCCGAGGTCGGCGTCGTGGGAGAGCCCGGCGAGGTCGAGCGGCGGGCCGTCGCCGCCGTCACGCTTGGTCTCCGAGGGCGGCAGCAGGACGAGCACGGCGCATCAGACTAGTGATCGCCGCGCGCGGCCGTTGTGCCCGCCGGGGGACCGCACTAGGTTCGGGCCCGTGACCTGCCTGGTGGCGCGCATCCACGTCGACTGCATGCGGATCACGAGCGCGGCCTGTCGCCCCTGCCGCTGACCCGCGCTCGTCCGAGGGCCCACGCACGCGTCCGCCCCGCCACAGCCCCTCCACCGCCGCGATCGACCGACCCGGGCCCGGCCCGCCTCGGCACGCTCACACCGGCGGTCGACCCGAAGAGGAGTCCCACCGTGACCGACCCCGACACCACCGCCAACTGGTCGTTCGAGACCAAGCAGGTGCACGCCGGCGCCGCACCCGACCCGACCACGAACGCCCGGGCCACGCCGATCTACCAGACGACGTCCTACGTCTTCCGCGACACCGACCACGCCGCGAACCTGTTCGGGCTCGCCGAGTTCGGCAACATCTACACGCGGATCATGAACCCCACCCAGGACGTGCTGGAGCAGCGCGTCGCCGCGCTGGAGGGCGGGGCCGCGGCCCTGGCCGTCGCGTCCGGGCAGGCCGCGCAGGCGCTCGCGGTCCAGAACATCGCCGAGGCCGGGGACCACATCGTCTCCAGCGCCTCGCTCTACGGCGGCACCTACAACCAGTTCCACTACACCTTCCCGAAGATGGGCATCGAGGTCACCTTCGTGGAGGACCCCGACGACCTGGAGGAGTGGAAGGCCGCGATCCGGCCGAACACCAAGGCCCTCTACGGCGAGACGCTGGGCAACCCGCGCGGCAACATCCTCGACATCGCCGCCGTCGCCGGTGTCGCGCACGACGCCGGGGTCCCGCTGATCGTCGACAACACCGTCCCGACCCCGTACCTGGTGCGGCCGATCGAGCACGGCGCCGACATCGTCGTCGAGTCACTGACCAAGTTCCTCGGCGGCCACGGCACCTCGGTCGGCGGCATCATCGTCGACTCCGGGACGTTCGACTGGGTCGCGAACAAGGACAGGTTCCCCGGCCTGACCAGCCCGGACCCGAGCTACCACGGCGCGGTGTTCACCGACGCCGTCGGCCCGATCGCCTACATCATCAAGGCCCGTGTGCAGCTGCTGCGCGACCTCGGCCCGGCGATCTCCCCGCAGAACGCGTTCCTGATCATCCAGGGCATCGAGACGCTGTCGCTGCGGATGGACCGGCACAACCAGAACGCCCAGGCGCTGGCCGAGTGGCTCGAGGCCCGCGACGAGGTGGAGCAGGTCCACTACGCCGGTCTCCCGTCCAGCCCGTGGCACGCCCTCCAGCAGAAGTACCTGCCCAAGGGCGGCGGCGCGATCGTGGCCTTCGAGCTGCGGGGCGGTGTCGAGGCGGGCAAGAAGTTCGTGAACGCCCTCGAGCTGCACAGCCACCTCGCCAACATCGGCGACGTCCGCAGCCTGGTCATCCACCCGGCGTCGACCACGCACAGCCAGCTCTCCGCGGAGGAGCAGCTCGCCTCCGGCGTGACCCCGGGCCTGGTCCGGCTGTCGGTGGGCCTCGAGGGCATCGAGGACCTCAAGGCCGACCTGGACGCCGGTTTCCGCGCCGCGAAGGGCGCCTGAGAGCGGATCTGATTACCTGGTGTCCGTGAACGACTTCGAGCTCCCTCCCGCCAGCGGCGCCTGGCGGGAGGGGGACGACCCCGGCCGCCGCCACTTCCTCGACCTGCCCGCGCCGCTGAAGCTGGCGGCCGGCGGGGAGCTGCCGGGCGTGCGCCTGGCCTACGAGACCTGGGGCGAGCTCGCGCCGGACGGCTCCAACGCCGTCCTCGTCCTGCACGCCCTCACCGGCGACGCGCACCTGGAGGGTCCGGCCGGCCCCGGGCACCCGACGTCCGGTTGGTGGCCCGGGCTGATCGAGCCGGGCGGCCCGCTGGACCCGGCCCGCTGGTTCGTCGTCGCGCCGAACGCGGTCGGCGGCTGCCAGGGCAGCACCGGTCCGGCGTCCCGCGCGCCGGACGGGCGGACCTGGGGCAGCCGGTTCCCGACGGTCACCGTGCGGGACACGGTCGTCGCCGAGCAGTACCTGGCCGACGCGCTCGGCATCGACGCGTTCGCCTGCGTGATCGGCGGCTCGATGGGGTCCATGCGGTCCCTGGAGTGGGCGGCCACCGAGCCCGACCGGGTACGGCGGCTGTTCCTGCTCGCCGGGCCCGCGGCGTCGACGGCGGACCAGATCGGCTGGGCGAGCCCGCAGATCCAGGCGATCACCGGCGACCCGCACTGGCACGGCGGCGACTACCACGACACGCCGGAGGGGCCGTGGCGCGGACTCGGCGTGGCCCGCCGGATCGCGCACCTGTCCTACCGCTCGGGCTACGAGCTGGCGACCCGCTTCGGCCGCGGCCCGCAGCCGGGCGAGGACCCGCTCGACGGCGGCCGCTACGCCGTGGAGTCCTACCTGGACCACCACGCGCACAAGCTCGTGCACCGCTTCGACGCCGCGTCCTACGTGCGGCTGACCCAGGCGATGAACCACCACGACGTCGGCCGCGACCGGGGCGGGGTGACCGCGGCGCTGTCGCGGGTGAGCGCCCGCACCTACGTCGCCGGGGTCACCTCCGACCGGCTCTACCCGCTCGCCGACCAGCAGGAGCTGGCCGACGGCATCCCGCGCGCCGACCCGCTCAAGGTGATCGACTCGCCGTACGGGCACGACGGGTTCCTGGTGGAGACGCCGACGGTGGCCCGGCTGCTGGCCGAGCTGCTGGACGAGGCGGTCTGAGCCGCCGGGACCGCGTCCACCGGGCGCGGCCACGGCCGGAACGCCGTCAGCCCAGGTTCTCCCCGTAGACGCGCTGCACCCGCATCGTCATCAGCACCCGCCGGTCCCGGACCATGACCTCGCGGTACTCGTCCCAGTCCGGGTGCTCCCCGGCGGCGGCGCGGTACCAGTCGACCAGCGCCTGCACGGCCGGTCCGTCGGGCGAGTCGTCGGGACCGACGAGCTCGACCGGGCCCTCGGCCGTCGCCCAGGAGCGGCCGTCGGTGCTCTCCACCGACAGCGCCGCCCGCGGGTCCCGCCGCAGGTTCGCGGTCTTCGCCCGCCCCTCGGTCATCGACACCTGCACCGTCCCGGCCGCGCGGTCGTAGTACGGCGTCACCGGCGACAGCTGGGGCATGCCACTGCGCTTGATCGTCGCGAGGACGCCCTGGCGTGCCCCCGCGAGCAGCTCGTGCTGTTCGTCTCCCATGCCCCGAGTCTGCCCGCTCCGGAACCGGGATGAGCGGCTCCGGGGTCCCTCGCTACCCTTCTGCAGGTGTTGACCCGGATGTCGTCGCTGTTCCTGCGCACCCTGCGTGAGGACCCGGCCGACGCGGAGGTACCCAGCCACAAGCTGCTGGTCCGCGCCGGTTATGTCCGTCGCGTGGCCCCGGGCGTGTACTCCTGGCTGCCGCTCGGTCTCACGGTGCTCCGCCGCGTCGAGAAGGTGGTGCGCGAGGAGATGGACGCCATGGGCGGCCAGGAGATCCAGTTCCCGGCGCTGTTGCCGCGCGAGCCCTACGAGACGACGAACCGGTGGACCGAGTACGGCCCGAACCTGTTCCGCCTCAAGGACCGCAAGGGCGGCGACTACCTGCTCGGCCCGACCCACGAGGAACTGTTCACCCTCGCGGTCAAGGGCGAGTACTCGTCCTACAAGGACTACCCGGTCATCCTCTACCAGATCCAGAACAAGTACCGCGACGAGGAGCGCCCCCGCGCGGGCATCCTGCGCGGCCGCGAGTTCCTCATGAAGGACTCCTACTCCTTCGACCTCACCGACGAGGGACTGTCGGAGTCCTACCGCAAGCACCGCGACGCCTACGTGAAGATCTTCGACCGGCTCGGGCTGCGCTACGTGATCGTGTCCGCGACCTCGGGTGCGATGGGCGGCTCGGCGTCGGAGGAGTTCCTCGCCGAGTCCGAGACCGGCGAGGACACCTTCGTCCGCGGTCCCGGCGGCTACGCGGCCAACGTCGAGGCCGTCACCACGCCCGCGCCCCCCGCGGTCCCGCTCGACGGGCTGCCCGCCGCGCAGGTGCACCACACGCCGGACACCCCGACCATCGAGTCGCTGGTGACCTTCCTCAACGCGCACACCGAGCGCACCTTCACCGCGGCCGACACGCTGAAGAACGTGCTGGTGAAGACCCGGCAGCCCGGCGCGGACGAGTGGGAGCTGCTGGGGATCGGCGTCCCCGGCGACCGCGAGGTCGACATGAAGCGCCTGGAGGCGTCGCTGGAGCCCGCCGAGGTGGCGCTGCTCGACGAGGCCGACTTCGCCCGCAACGGGTTCCTGGTCAAGGGCTACATCGGGCCGGGCGCGCTCGCCGCGAACGGCGTCCGCTACCTCGTGGACCCGCGGATCGTCACCGGCACCGCCTGGGTCACCGGCGCGGACAAGGCCGACCACCACGTCGTCGACCTCGTCGCGGGCCGCGACTTCACCCCGGACGGCACGATCGAGGCCGCCGAGGTCCGCGCCGGGGACCCGTCCCCGGACGGCACCGGCGTGCTGGAGGCCGCCCGCGGCATCGAGATCGGGCACATCTTCCAGCTCGGCCGCAAGTACGCCGACGCCTTCTCCCTCGACGCGCTCGGCCCGGACTCCAAGCCGGTCCGGATCACGATGGGCTCCTACGGCATCGGTGTCTCCCGGCTGGTCGCCGCGATCGCCGAGCAGTCCCACGACGGCTCCGGCCTGGTGTGGCCGCGGTCGGTGGCGCCGTTCGACGTGCACCTCGTCGTCGCGGGCAAGTCCGCGGAGCTGCTGGCGGGCGGCGAGGCCGTCGCCGCCGAGCTGGAGGCCCAGGGCCTGTCGGTCGTGCTCGACGACCGCAAGGCGAGCCCCGGCGTGAAGTTCGCCGACGCCGAGCTGATCGGCGTGCCGACGATCGTCGTCGTCGGGCGGGGGCTCGCCGACGGGAAGCTGGAGCTCAAGGACCGCGCCACCGGCGAGCGGAGCGAGATCGACCGCGCCGGTGCCGCCGAGCTCGTCGCGGGGATCGTCCGCGGGGCCTGAGCGGCACCGCCACCGCACGGGCGGGTCCCTCGCCGGAGAGGCCCGCTCCGTGCGTTCCTCCGGTCAGCCGGGGCGGACCGCCGAGGCGGCGAGGTCGGTGAGGGCCGAGCGGGGTACCGCGTCGCCCGGACCGCCGCCCGCATCCGCAGCGACGACCAGCATCGCGACGCCGACCGACCCGTCCCGGGCCTGGGTGCGGGGGACCGCCAGCACACCGACCGCGCCGTCGGTGGCGCGGCACCCGCCGG
>NZ_WWFY01001140.1:0-25107 GCF_009864975.1 Pseudonocardia sp. SID8383 | reverse complement strand
AGCGCCCACGCGGCCTGGCGGGCGGCGCCGTCGGCCACGTACTCGCCGGGCTCGGGCACCCGCACCGGCACCTCGAAGACCTGCGCGGCGATCCGGCAGACCGCCTCGGAGCGGGCCGCCCCGCCGACCAGGGTCACCCCGGACACGGTGACGCCCTGCTCGCGCAGCGCCTCCAGTCCGACCCGCTGCGCGGACAGCATGCCCTCGACCGCGGCCCGGGCCAGGTTCTCCCGGGTCCCCGACGCCAGCGTCCAGCCGTGCAGTGCGCCGGTCGCGTCGGGCAGGTTCGGGGTCCGCTCGCCCTCCAGGTAGGGCACCACGACCAGGCCGTCCGCGCCCGGCTCGGCGGCCAGCGCGAGGCGGCCCAGCTCGTCGTGGTCCACGCCGAGCAGCCGCCGGGTCGCATCCAGCACCCGGGAGGCGTTGAGCGTGCACACCAGCGGGAGATAGGCGCCGGTGGCGTCGGAGAACCCGGCGACGATCCCGGAGGGGTCCTGGGCGCGACGTTCCGAGCGGGCGAACACCGTCCCGGAGGTGCCCAGCGAGACGACGACGTCGTCGCCGGCGTCGACACCCAGCCCGGCCGCCGCGTTGTCGCCCGCCCCGGCGCCGACCCGGATCCCGCCCGGGCCGTCGACGGACTCGGCCGGACCGAGCAGCCGCGGCAGCGCCGGCGTCGAGCCGAAGAAGCGTTCCAGCAGCTCGGGGCGGTAGTCGACGCCGTCGAACCAGCCGGTGCCCGAGGCGTCGGACCGGTCGGTGACCAGCTCGTCGAGACCCGCGCCGCCGGCGAGCCCGCCCCCGCGGAGCTTCCAGGTCAGCCAGTCGTGCGGCAGGCACACCGCCGCGGTGCGGGCGGCGTTCTCCGGCTCGTGCGCGGCGAGCCAGCGCAGCTTGGCCAGGGTGATCGAGGCCACCGGGACGACGCCGGTCGTCTCCGCCCACCGGTCCGCGCCGAACTCCTCGACGAGCTCACGGGCGGCGGCGGCCGAGCGGGTGTCGTTCCACAGCAGCGCGTCGCGGACGACCTCGCCGCGCTCGTCGAGACAGACCATGCCGTGCTGCTGGCCCGCGACCGACAGCGCCGCGACGCCGTCGAGGCCGCCCGCGTCGTCGATCGCGGCCTGCAGCGCCTCCCACCAGAGCCGGGGCGCGATCTCCGTACCGTCCGGGTGTGCGGCGCGCCCGGAACGGACGAGCTCGCCGGTGTCGGCGTCGCGGACGACGACCTTGCAGGACTGGGTGGAGGAGTCCACCCCGAGCACCAGTGCCATGCCCCCCAGCCTGCCATCGCCGGACCGGCGCGGCGGGAGACAGGCGGGGTGGATCGGTGCCAGGGTGGTCCCATGAGCGACGAGCAATGGTTCTACTGCCTCAAGCACGGCACCGTGGAGACCGCCGACGGCTGCCGGTCGGCCGACCGGCTCGGCCCGTACCCGGACAAGGCCACCGCGGCCCGCGCGCTGGAGATCGCCAAGGAGCGCACCGAGTCCGAGGACCGCAAGGACCGTGAGTGGAACGCCGGGGGCTCCGGGGCGTCCTGAGATGAGCGCGTCGAGCGACGGAGGCCGGGTCGTCGTCGTCACCGGCGGGAGCCGGGGGATCGGTCGGGCGGCGTGCGCGGCGTACGCGGCCCGCGGCGACACCGTCGTCGTCGCCAGCCGCAGGGCCGAGGCGTGCACCGCGCTGGCTGCGGAGCTGACCGCGGAGCACGGCACGCCGGCACTGGGCGTCGGCTGCCACGTGGGCCGCTGGGCGGACTGCGACGCCCTGGTGGACCGGGTGCTCGCCGAGCACGGCCGGATCGACGTGCTGGTCAACAACGCCGGGATGTCCCCGCTCTACGGGTCGCTCACCGAGGTCACCGAGGAGCTGTTCGACAAGGTCCTCGCGGTGAACCTGCGCGGTGCCTACCGGCTCGGTGCCCGCTGCGGAGAGCTCATGGCCGCGGCGGGCGGCGGCGCGATCGTGAACGTCTCCTCGGTCGCGGCGGTGATGCCGGGCCCCGGCGAGCTGCCCTACGCGCTGGCCAAGGCCGGGCTCAACGCCCTGACCGTCGGGCTCGCCCGCGCCTACGCGCCGTCGGTGCGGGTCAACACGGTGATGCCGGGCCCGGTCCGGACCGACATCGCCGAGCACTGGACCGAGGAGTTCCGCACGCGGATCGCCGGCACCGTCCCCGCCGGACGGGTGGGGGAGGCCGCCGAGGTCGTCGGCGCGATCCTCTACCTGACCGGCCCGGACGCCGGCTACACGACCGGCGCGACGATCAAGGTCGACGGCGGGATGGCGTGGTCGACGTGAGGTCCCCGGCCGACGTCGTCGACCGTGCCGCGCTCGGGGCCTGGCTGCGCGACCAGGGCCTCGGCAACTGGTCCGGCGAGCTGGAACCGGTCGGCGGCGGCACCCAGAACGTGGTGCTGCGCACCGTCGTCGACGGCAGGCCGCTGGTCCTGCGCTCCCCGCCGGTGCACCCGCGGCCGGGGTCGGCCCGCACCATCGCCCGTGAGATCACCGTGCTCGGCGCGCTGCGCGGCACCGACGTGCCGCACCCGGAGCTCGTCGCCGCCTGCACCGACGCCGAGGTGCTCGGCAGGCCGTTCTACCTGATGTCCGACGTGGACGGCGTCAACCCCGGCGAGCGGGTCTCGCCCGAGCAGGCCGCGACCACGGCGCTGAGGCACGGCGCGGTGCTCGACGTGGCCCGGGCCGCGGCACGGCTGGGACGTCTCGACCCGGCCGCCGTCGGGCTCGACGGGCTGCGCCGCCCCGGCCCGTTCCTGGAACGGCAGGTGCCGCGCTGGACCGAGCAGCTGGCGTCCTACTCCGAGGTGCCCGGCTACGACCCGGGCGACCTGCCCGACGTGGCCGTCGCCGCGGACTGGCTGACCCGCCACCGGCCGCCCGAGCCGGAACCGGGCGTCGCGCACGGGGACCTGCACCTGAACAACGTGCTGCTGGACCGGACCCGGCCGCGGGTGGCCGCGCTGGTCGACTGGGAGATGTGCACCGTCGGCGACCCGCTGCTCGACCTCGGCTGGCTGCTGGTCACGTGGCCGGTCGACCCGGTCGGGTTCGGCGCCGGGACCGAGCTCGCCGGGTACGGCGGGCTCCCCACCCGGGCCGAGCTCGTCGCCGCCTACGCCGACGCCGGCGGCCGCGACACCACCGGCATCACCTGGTACGCGGGGCTGGCCGCGTTCAAGCTCGGCGTCGTGCTGGAGGGCACCTGGGCGCGGGTCGCCGCGGGCGAGGCGGACCGCGCGGTGGGGGAGCGGCTGCACGGCGCGGCCGTCGCGCTGCTGGCGCTGGCCGTGCGGATCGCCCGCGACGAGTGGGCCGTCAGCGCGGGGTGAGCCGCACCGGGATGCCGCCCACCGGCACCGGCAGCGACGTGTTGTCCCAGCGCAGCCGGTAGGAGGGCTCCACGCTCCACCGGTAGCGGCGCAGCATCTCGTGCAGGATCGCGGTGACCTCCAGGGTCCCGAAGTGCAGCCCGATGCACTTGTGCACGCCACCGCCGAACGGGATCCACGCGTCGCGGTCGGAGCGGTCCTCGCGCCGGTCCGGGCCGAACCGCTCGGGGTCGAAGCGCTCCGGGTCGGTCCAGCAGGACCGGTCGTAGTGGTTCACCGCCTGCGCGACGACGACCCGCGTCGCCGCCGGCACGTGGTGCCCGGCGACCGCGGTGTCCTTCACCGCCGTCCGCATGACCAGCGGTACCGGCGCGTCGAGCCGCAGGGCCTCCCGGATCACCAGGTCCAGCGAGGTCAGCTCGCGCAGCTCGGCCACGGTCGGGGCGCGGTCCCCGATCCGCTCGGCGAGTGCGTCGGACTCGGCGCGGCAGCGCTCCTGCCAGACCGGGTGGCGCGCGAGGTGGTGCGCCGCCGACGCCGTCGTGGTGGTCGACGTGTCGTGCGCGGCCATCATCAGGAAGATCATGTGGTTGACGACGTCGTCGTCGGAGAACGTCTCGCCGTCGTCGGTGCGGGCGTGGCACAGCGCGGAGAACAGGTCGGTGCCCTCGCCCGCGCGCTTGGCCGCCAGGTTCTCCCGGAACCAGTTCTCCAGCACCACCCGCCCGCGCAGCCCGCGCCGCCACCGGGTGCCGGGCAGGTCCTTGCGGACGAAGGAGTTCGCGGCCCGGACGCAGTCGACGAACGCCCGGTTCACCGCCTCGGCCTCCGGTCCGGAGCGGGCGTCCATGAACACCGCCTGCGCGACGTCCAGGGTGAGCCGCTTGAGCGCCGGGTAGAGCCGCAGCCGCTCCGGCCAGGTCGGCAGCACCTCGCGCACGACGGGGGTGGTCGCGGCGACGTAGCTGGAGATCCGGTCGGCGGTGAAGGCCTCCTGCATGATCCGCCGGTGCGCGCGGTGCTCGTCGAAGTCGAGCAGCATCAGGCCGCGGTGGAAGAACGCGTCGACCGTCGCGCGCCACCCCTCCTGGGAGAACGCCTTGTCCCGGTTGGTGAGCACCTCCCGGGTCGCGGCCGGGCCGGTCACGACGATCGCCCGGCCGACCGGGGACCGCATCCACCACACCGGGCCGAGTGCCTCGGTGCGGGCGCGGGTGAAGCGGTGCCCGAACCGGATGTAGGCCAGCGCGTGGCCGAGCAGCGGCATGCCCTCGTCACCGGGGACCTCGGCCAGCCCGTGCGGTGCCGGGCCGAACGGCGCGGGACGGTGGCTCCGGGCGCCGGTGGCGAGCAGCGCGTCGTCGAGCCGGTCGGGCGCGGGCAGGGTCAGGACGGACGACCAGCGCTCACGCGCCTGCTGCACCAGCTTCACGGTACTGCTCCTCGGGCCTCGACGTCGGTGTCCCCGCCGAAGTTAGACACATCCGGCAGAACTGTCCAGGTGATGGACGGGTCGTGTCATGATGTCTTCCATGAGCGAGCGGCGGACGATGGCGCGGCGGGCCCGCGACGAGCTGCGCGGTGAGGCCCTCGACGTCGCCGAACGCCTCGCGGTCGCCGGGGAACGCCCGTCGATGCCCGAGCTCGCCCGCCGGGTCGGGGTCAGCAGGCAGACCCTCTACAGCGAGTTCGGCGACCGTGACGGCCTCGCCGCGGCCTTGATGCTGCGCGCCACCGACCGGTTTCTCGACCGGATCGAGGCCGCCCTCGACGGAGAGTCCGACCTGTACTCGGCCTGGGTCGCCGCGGTCGACGCCGCCCTCACCGAGGCGGGGGAGAACCCGCTGATCAAGGCCCTGCTCAGCGGCGACGCGGCGGTCCCGTCCGCGTTCGGCGCCGACTCCGGTCCGATCATCGCGGCCGCGGCCGAGCGGTCCGCGGGCTACCTGCGCCGGGTCAGGCCCGGGGCCCGCGAGCAGGACGTCCGGCTCGCCGCCCAGACCGCCGCCCGGCTCACCGTCAGCCACATGGTGCTCCCCACGGGCCCGGCCGCGCGCTCGGCGGAGGACATCGCGACGGTGGTGGTGCGGACGCTCGGTGCGGCCTAGCGGAGGCGGACCGTGCGGCCGTCCCCGAGTAGGGCCGGGGCGGACGTCGTCGGCTCCCGGCGATGACGATGCGGGTGCCGTTTACATTCGTCGGAGAATCGCGGCCTTTTTTGCCTCGTGTTCGGAGACACTGAGCAGGTCTGCAGAGTGCAGATCGCGCAATTTCGATAATAGATCTACAAGGCTACTCATGTCGTGGTCGGTGGCAGGGGATGGCCTGGCGCGACCAGCATGAGTCGACGCGTCAGCGTCGGCACGAAGAGAGTCAAGAAGTCGCTGAGCATCCACCCGCTTCGACGGGCCGAGTTCGATGCTGTCCGTCCCCGTGTGGACGTTCAGGTATGCATATACGTCGTTCCCGGTTAATTTGCTGGACGTCACCGACGAGGTCGCTATGTCCACGAGGCGATTGAGTACGGTGGCCTCCCACTTGATGAGGCGGCGATCGGTGACGATGTTGAAGTCTGCGCGATGGCCATAAACAGGTGCGACCGCGACTACATGCTCGTTGCTGCCGCTAACCCCTGATGATGCGAGGCGTCTGGCTGATTCTCTCACCATCCACCCTTACCTCAGCATGGGTTTCACCGGATGCAATGCCTCGTCGACATCATGTCGGCCCAAATCCACATCGATCATGTCATCACCCTTCCCCCGACGGAACAAATCTGCTGGGTCGTACTACGGCGTTTGATCGGCCCAGGCGAAGCGATGTCAGCATCCCTGAGCGTGGGGGAACTGCAGGCAGAACAGCTCCGTACTCCCGTTCGGGACGGAAGACGGCGGCGGGGAGGTCAGTGAGGACAACCGACCAAGAGGGCTCTCTTCCCAGGCGGTCTGCAGCTGGTTGATCTTGACGGCGACCCAGAGGACGACGACCAAGAACGTGAGCGAGGCGAGGCTGGCCAGGATGTAGGTGACCACGCGCAACACACTCAGCGCGGCCGAGCCGTGCTGGTTGGGAAGTGCGGTTTGGCCAGGAGTCGGCGGTCGGTGGGAGGGCATGTACTGGGGGGATGTCATCTCGCAGATCCCTTCGACGAAGCCACTCCGATCTCGGGAATGGCACAACGGCTGGTCAGGACAGAAAGGACGCGGCCCGAGCCCGCGCTAACAGATCGTCCAGGCCGAGTTCGAGTTCTGGGGCCATGGCGTCTGGGGCACTGTCGCGCGGCTCCCGGATCGACCGGTGCGGTCAGTCAGTCGGCCGGACCGGTCGATCCGGGTGCCAAGGGCGGGCGCATGGTCTCCAGCGTGTCGCTGAGTTCTAGGATCCTCGCCCGATGCGTAGCCCACGCCCCAACGGCCGCCGCGACCATGACGACGAACCACACCCAGGGCGCGGTCAGAGCGGCGAGGACGAGACCCGCGACGAACCCGAGTGCCAGGACCTGGTTGGCACGCTGCCGGGCCTGCCGCTCGCCCTCCTCGCGCACGCGCTGGACGTCGAAGACGTAGTCGGCCTCGGCGCGCTGCGCCGGGGTCATGGCGGCCCGCCGCATGACCTCGGCTCGCTCGTGCAACGCGTTGGCCCGGGCCAGCTTCTGCTGGATGCGAAAGTTCGCCCGTCGACCCATGACCAGTCCTCGCCTCCCCAGCGCAGCCAGCCGGCGGCGCAAGCCACTGACCTATCGGCCCCTGGAGGGGGTCCGTTCCGCGGCGCTCGTCCGCATCATCAGAACTGATGAGCCAGGGCACGAATGAGGTCGACCGCGCCGGCGTCGGGCCATGGCCAGCGCCGGCCGGGCAGCTCGACCGGGAACAACTCGGTTTGCTCCGCCACCACGGCTACCGGCCCGGCGCGCATCGCGCACTTCAGGCACGGGATCGCTGGTGGCGAGCAGGTCGCCGGCTGCGGCGAATCCGGACCAGCCCTGGTGACAGGCCGGGACCGGCAACGTGAGGTCGCCGAGCCAGGAACGGAAGGCGACAGCGGGCACGACTCGGGAACGGCCGATGCGGAGCTGGTGACCAGTGAACCGTCCGACCTGGGCGCGAGCGAAAACCTCCGGATCCACCCGGCGGGGGAACAGCTCCAGGGCGAGGGTCACCGCTCATCTCCTTCCACCCGCAGACCGAGCTCGCCTCGAAGCGTGGCACAGGGGACCGACAACCACTGCCGCGCCGACCGCGCGGTAGCCGGCGTCTCCGGGGGCCGGTGTGAGCGGTGGGTCAGGCCGGGGGCGGTGCCGCCTGCCAGTCGTAGAACCTCTGACGCGCGCGTCGCCGTCGCGCCCGTGCCGGGCGTCCTCGACTGCGGATCAGCTGGGGCCGGTGGTCTTGATGTCTTCCCTACCGGCTGCGGCCGTCGGCGATGTTCCGATCTCGACGGGCGCTGTGGAGTATCCGAGGCTGCGCATCCTCTCGATCATGGGGTCTGGTTCCCCACGTAGCTCGGCGGCGTAGCGCTCGACGCCGGCGCGGAACCAGATCGCGACCCCCTCGCGGACACGCGGGGGGAAGCCGTCGCGGGAGGTGTGGCGGTAGGCCATGGCTCGTTTCACGCCGAGGATCTGGCAGACCTCGTCGATGCCGACAATGTCGGGGAAGCGGTCGATGGCCAGGCGGCGATCGACCTCGTCGAGTGTGAGGACTTCCAAGGCGACGGTGCGGACGCGGCCGCGGTTCTCCGGGGTCGTCAGGGGGACGACGCGTTCGAGACCCTCGCGAGCGGCGGCCTCCAAGACGCGTGCGAAGTCGGCGAGGTCGCTGCCCATGGTGCGATTGGTGGTGGGGATGACCCAGCCGAGGCGGCCGATCGGCCTACCGCGAACGGGGGCCGTGGTCATCGCGACCCCGTCGTTGCCGATCCTTGCGGCCACGGCCTGGCCGATCTCGTGGACATCGGTATCGGCTGGGATCGGCGGGTCGATGGCCAGAGTGATCGACAGGGAGAGGTATCGGACGGCGGGGGAGGAGTCCACGCTCCGAACTTACGACTATGATAGAAAATTGTCTACTGCCGTGAGTGCGGCGGCGATCTTCCTGAGGGTCGCCCCACGTCGGTGGTCCAGCCTCAGGTCCCTACGCCGCGAGGGGAACGCCCTGTGGAACGGGAGGAATCGGTCGGCTGAGGGCGCGGAGGGCCCAACCGCCGACGTCAGGTCAACGGTGCGGCGCCAGCCGCACCGAGTGCACGCTCGCGGCGCAGTTGTCGAACAGCCGAAACCACGCCGGTCACTGTCACGGCGGTCGCGGCCAGCAAGATCGCCCACCACCAGATCTCTCCGGCCGGTCGGGACAGGAGCTGGCTCCAGACCAGCACGGTGATCGGACCGAGGGTGATGAGCTCGCGGCGGCGCTGCGCAACCCGGGCACGTGCATACGACGGCCATCCCGCGGCGGCCTCCGCATCGCCCCGCGACAAGGACCGGTCGATCTCCTTCCTCCGCGCGTGCCCTGGGTCAACCCCCGTAGTGGTGAGCACAGCGGCAGACGGACGAGGCGTACCTGCCAGGTGCCACGCGATCACACCCAACACAGGCGCCGCGATCAGCAGCATCCAGGCGACGATCACCGAGCCGACCTCTACGGGCACTCGCGGTCCGACGACGATCTCGACGGCAGGCCACAGCGCTATGCCCGTAACGCCCACGATCCAGCTCCGCCACAGGCGTCGGCTCAGGCCAGACGGCGGCTCCAGCTCACTCTCCGACACGTCCACACCCCCCGCCCTGCGACTGCCCCGTTCTCCAGGATGCGCCCCGTTGCGGCACCTCGGTCAACCCCGATCTATATACGCACAGCCGGGGCACACCGGCCCGTCGAGGCGCCACCCTGCCACGACGAGCCACTGCTGCGCGGCCGCGGACAGTACGTCGTCGGCCCCGGCGGGGTCGGCAGCGAGGTCCCCCACGAGCAAGGGGCCGTCGCCGTAGCGCGCGCAGGTCAGGTCGGTGATCGGCCCGGCCGGCGGGCAGGCCCGGCAGTAGCGCGCGGTAGTCGGGCCGTCGGGGTCGGGGACCAGCTACACGCGTACCAGCGGCTCGACAGTGGATTTCGAAGAATCAACCAGAAGATCCCTCGGAAACTCATTCGAACATCTTCATGCACACGTACATCCACGTTACGAATGGGAGCCTCCCGGGCATCGCCACAGCCCGCTCTGGACCTACCCCGACCGCAATTCGCCCCGCTACGCACTGTCAACTCGTCACCAGTCCCTGCACAAGGCGATCACCGCCGAGCTCCAGCAACTCCCGCGGGCGGCGTGCTGCTGCGACGTCGACGCGGCGGTCATGAACCCGGGCAGGTCCCGTCCGGGCATGCGTTCACGATCCGGAGCACCAAAGCCGGCAGGCGGTGCAGCCAGCCGACGTTGACCACCGGGAACGACCACGGGACGGCCTCGTCCGTCGGGACGAACGCGACACCGTAGGCCGCCGTCGGGGGTCCAGCCGGGCATCTTCTGGCCGGCGAACCGATCCACCGCGCCCTGGATCAGCCCATCCACTGACCCGTGCGCGGATATCGCTGCCAGAACAGCGATATCCGCGCACGGGGGTCAGCGTCCCTCCCAGACGGGCGCCCGCTTCTCCACGAACGCGGCCACCCCCTCGACGCGGTCCCGGCTGGTGTAGGGGTCCGGGCCGACGGACAGGCGCAGCGCCGAGGACAGCGGCAGCTCCCCGCCCCGCCCGATCGCGGCCTTGTAACGCTGCACGGTCAGCGGCGCGTTCCCGGCGATCCGCCGGGCCAACGCGTCCGCTTCGGCCGCCAGCGCTGCACCGGAGACGACCCGGTTCACCAGGCCCCAGCGGTGCGCGTCGGCGGCCGAGAGGTCGTCGCCGGTGTAGAGCAGCTCGTAGGCGATCCCGCGCGGCACGATCCGGGACAGCAGGTGCACTCCGAAGTTCGCGCCCATCCCGCGCTTGGCCTCCGGCAGCCCGATCCGGGCGTGCTCGGCGGCGAGGCGGACGTCGCAGGCCAGCGCGAGCTCGCAGCCGCCGCCCATCGCCCACCCGTTGAGCGCGGCGACCGTCGGCTTGCCGCACTCGAGCACCGTCTCGAACACGTTGCGGGAGAACCCGGCCATCGGCCGCAGCCCCGGGCCCGGCCCGGTGTCGGCCTCCCGGACCTCCTTGAGGTCGACGCCCGCGGAGAACGCCCGGTCCCCGGCGCCGGTGAGCACGACGGCCCACACGTCGTCGTCGGCGTCGAAGCCGTCGAAGGCGCGGACCAGGTCGCCCTGCAGTCCGGTGGACAGGGCGTTGAGCCGCTCCGGGCGGTCCAGGGTGACGGTCGCGACTCGGCCGTCCACGACGACGTCGAGCCCGTGCTCCGTCCTTGTGTGGCCGCCGGTCCTCACGCGGCGGCCCCGCGGGCGATCGCCGGCCACAGTGCCCCGGCTCCGCCCTCGGTGAGGGCGGCCCCGAGCCGGGTGCTCCACACCCGCTCGCCTCCGTACTCCTCGCGCCAGGACCACAGCCGCCGGGTGAGCTGACCGAGCTCGTACTCGCGGGTCATGCCCATCGCGCCGGTCGCCTGGTGCGCGGCGGCGGCGATCAGCCCGGCCGACTCGCCGGCCACCGTCGCGGCCGCCGCGATGTCGAGAAATGGCGGCTCGGCGCGGGTGTTGGCCGCCGCGACGCGGGCCGCCATCCGGACCGTCTCGGTCTGCTCGGCCAGGCGCACCAGGTGCGCCGCGACCGCCTGGAACCGAGCGACCGGACGTCCGAACTGCTGGCGCTGCCCGGTGTAGGTGACGGTGATGTCGAGGATTCGCCCGGCGGCGCCGGCGATCAGCGCCGCCCGGGACAGCGCGCCGCGCAGCAGCAGCGCGTCGTGGCTGACACCGTCCGGCGCCGGCGCGACCTCCCCGCCTCCGGCCCCGCCGACCGGCACGTCGTCGAGGTGCACGGTGTCGCGCGGCTCCGCGGCGAGGTTGGTGCCCGGCGTGATCCGCGCCGCGCCCGGGTCGAGCGCGACGACCTGCAGCCCGTCCGGGGAGTCGGCGAGCAGCACGATCCGGGCCGCCTCCCGTGCCCACGGCACCCGCGCGACGCTGCCCGCGGCGACCCAATCGCCGTTCTCCTGCCGCAGCGACACCGATGCCGGCCTCCGGCCTTCCTCGCCGGTGTCCGCGGACGACGTGCCGGACCAGCCGGCCGTCGCCGCCGTGGTGACCGGCCCGGACGGGATCTCGAACCCGGCCGCCGCGAGCAGCCACCCGCCGAGCAGCCCGGTCTCGGCCACCGGCAACGGCGCGGCGTAGCGCCCGACCTGCTCCAGCACCGCGCACGCCTCGGCCACCGAGCCGCCGACCGCGACGCCCCCGGCCGCGTCCTCGGGGACCGAGACCCACGGGAACCCGCCGGCCGCGACGGCCGCCCACAGCTCCGGGGCCCACCCGGTGCGCTCGGCCGCGGCGACGACGTCCTGGGGGCATCGTGCCCGCAACACCTCACCGACGGCCTCGGCGACCAGGTCCGCGTCGCTCGGGGCGCTCATCGGCCGGCCCCGGTCAGGCCCTTGGCCGCGATACTGCGCAGCACCTCGGTGGTGCCGCCGCGCAACGTGAACGACGGCGCGGTCTGCACCGCCTCGGCGAGCAGCCGCTCGAACAGCCCGGGCCCCCCGGGGTCGATCTCCTGACCGGCGACGTGCCGCAGCACCTCCACCACCTCCTGCTCGTAGAGCGTCCCGATGTCCTTGACCAGCGCCGCCTCCACCGCGGGCGCCGCACCCCGCTCCAACGACCGGGCCACCGCCAGCGAGAGCTGCCGGATCGTCCAGAGCTTCGCCGACGCCCGCCCGACCGCGGCCCGCGCCGTGTCGTCGAACGTGACCCCGAACTCCCGGTGCTGATGCTCGTTCCGCTGGCGCTCCTCTCGGACGAAGGCGGCGAGCAGCCCGAACGCGGACAGGTAGCGGTCCGGGCCGGAGCGCTCGTAGGCCAGCTCCGAGGTCACCTGGTGCCAGCCGGAGCCGACGTCGCCCAGCACCCGGTCGTCGGGCACGAACACGTCGGTGAACACGACCTCGTTGAAGTGGTGTCCGCCGTCGAGGTAGTGGATCGGGGACACCTTCAGCCCGGGCGCGTGCAGGTCCACGATCAGCTGGGACAGCCCGCCGTGCCGGTCGTCGGACGGCGACGTGCGGCACAGCACCACGAAGAAGTGGTTCAGGTGCGCGGCACTGGTCCAGATCTTCGTGCCGTTCAGGACCCACCCGCCGTCGACCTTCGTCGCGGCCGTGCGCACCGAGGCGAGGTCGGAGCCGGCGTCGGGCTCGCTCATCCCGAGGGAGAACCAGCACTCGCCGGCCGCGATCCGCGGCAGGAACCAGCGGCGCTGCTCCTCGGTGCCGAACGCGAGCAGCGTCGGCGCGGTCTGCCGCTCGGCCACCCAGTGCGCGACGATCGGCGCACCCGCGGCCAGCAGCTCCTCCACCACGACGAACCGCTCCACCGGCGTCGCGCCCTGCCCGCCGTACTCGCGCGGGATGGCCATCCCGACCCAGCCACGCGCGGCCAGCCTGCGGGAGAACTCCGGGTCGTGGCCGCCACCCAGACCCAGCCCGGGCCGGAAGTCCGGCGGCAGCTCGGCCGCTAGGAACTCCCGCACCTCGAGCCGTAGGCGTTCCTCGGTCTCGGTCAGCACGGTCGGCGCGAAGATCATGCGGTGCTCCTCCTCGAAGCTGCGGTGTCGCCTGCGGTGTCGGCTGAGGCATCGGAAAGGGGCGCGGCCACCGCGGCGCCGGAGCGCAGCAGGCCCTCGACCTCGCCGGGGGTGAAGCCGAGCTCGTCGAGCACGGCGGTGGTGTGGGCGGCGAACGCCGGGGACGGCCGGGTGGGGTCGGACGGGGTGTCGCCGAAGCGGATCGGGCTGCCCAGGCCCCGGTAGCGGCCGATCGCCGGGTGCTCGACGTCGGCGACCAGGCCCTCGGCCTCCACGTGCGGATCGGAGAGGACCTCGTCGAGCGCGCGGACCTCGCCGCACGGGATCGCCGCCGCCCGCAGCTCGGCGATCCACTCGGCGCTGGTGCGGGTGGCGAACAGCGCCGTCAGCCGGATGCGGACGGTGTCCGGGTCGGTGCCCAGCAGTGCGACCGGCAGCCCCGCGATCGTGGCCAGGCGCTCCTGGGTGGGCGGGCTCCCGGCACCGACCGAGATCGCGCCGTCCGCCGTGC
Source organism: Pseudonocardia sp. SID8383 (assembly GCF_009864975.1). Taxonomy (NCBI): domain Bacteria; kingdom Bacillati; phylum Actinomycetota; class Actinomycetes; order Pseudonocardiales; family Pseudonocardiaceae; genus Pseudonocardia; species Pseudonocardia sp. SID8383. The sequence goes on along the minus strand of NZ_WWFY01001140.1, from coordinate 11,513 downwards.
CGAACACGCGGTAGTGCGCGGTCAGGGTCAGCCGGTCGCTCTGGTGCGCGGCACGGGCGGCGTCGATCCGGTCCCGGCCCGCACCGCCGCGGCGCAGCGCGGGCAGCTCGTCGGCGACGAAGCCGGCCCGCCACCCGTCGACGGACTCGACGTGCGAGAACTGGTTGTTCTGCATGGTCAGCGCCGCACCGAGCAGCGAGACGTCGACCTGCTGGCCGCGCCCGGTGCGGTCACGGGCCAGCAGCGCCATCGACACCCCGGCGAGCAGCAGCAGCGACGACGCGTAGTCCGCGACCTGCACCTCGCTGTGCCGCGGGACCCCGTCGGCCTCCGCGCCGAGCGCGGCGACCAGCCCGGAGTGCGCCTGCATCACCACGTCCATGCCGGGCAGCCCGGCGTCGGGCCCGACCGTGCCGTATCCGGTGACCAAGCCGTGCACCAGCCGCGGGTGCCGCGCCGAGAGGGTCGCGAAGTCCAGGCCGCGACGGGCGACCGCGGCCGGGCTCATGTTCACCAGGACGACGTCCGCGGCCGCGGCCAGCCGGTCGACCACGTCGGCCGCGCCGGGGTGGGCGAGGTCCAGGGCGACCGACTCCTTGCCCCGGTTCTTGATCGCGAACTGGCGGCTCTCCCGCGGCGCGAGTTCGAGCGCGCGGCGGTAGGAGTCCCCGCCCGGCGGCTCGACCTTGATCACGCGGGCGCCGGCGTCGGCCATCAGCTGCGCGCAGAACGGGACGGACACGAACTGCCCGAACTCGACGACGGTGATCCCGTCCAGGGAGCCGGTCACGGCGCCACCCTCGGCGCCGCGTCCACCCCGCCCACCCCGCCCGCCCCGAGCGGTCTACCGGCCAGCGCCGGGCCGGTGGTCTGCAGGTGACAGGCCACGTCGCCGCCGCCCTCGACCGGCGTCACGGCCGGCGCCACCTCCCGGCACACGTCCATCGCGAACGGGCAGCGGGTCACGAACGCGCATCCTTCGGGCGGGTTCGCGGGGTCGGGCAGGTCCCCGGTGAGCAGCATCCGTTTCCCGGTGCCGGCGTCGCACGGATGCGAGGCCGGGATCGCTGAGAGCAGCGCCTGTGTGTAGGGGTGGGCGGGGGAGTCGTAGACGCGGTCGGTCGGGCCGCTCTCCACGACGTGCCCGAGGTACATCACCGCCACCTCGTGCGCGATGTGGCGCACCACGGCCAGGTCGTGCGCGATGAACAGGTAGGACAGCCCGAACCGGCCGCGCAGGTCCTCCAGCAGGTTGATCACCTGGTTCTGGGTGGAGACGTCGAGCGCGGACACCGCCTCGTCGCAGACGACCAGGCTCGGGTTGAGCGCGACGGCGCGGGCGATCGCGACCCGCTGGCGCTGACCGCCGGAGAACTCCGCCGGGTAGCGGTCGGCGTGGCTCGCGGGAAGCCCGACGACGTCGAGCAGCTCGGCGACCCGGGCCCGCGCGTCGCGGGGTGTGAGGCGTTCCTGCTCGCGCAGCGGTTCGGCGATGCTCTCGCCGATCACCGAGCTCGGGTCCAGCGAGGAGTACGGGTCCTGGAAGACCATCTGCATCGTGCGGCGCATCTCCCGCAGCGCCCGCCCGCGCAGCGCGGTGACGTCGGTGCCGTCGACGCGTACCCGCCCGCCGCGGATCGGGACCAGCCGCAGGACGGCGCGCCCGAGTGTCGACTTGCCCGAGCCGGACTCGCCGACCAGGCCCAGGGTGCGGCCGCGCCCGACCCGCAGGTCGACCCCGTCGACGGCGTGCAACACCCGGCCGCGCCCGCGCAGGCCGGGCGAGCCGAACGTGACGCGCAGGTCCTCGACCTCCAGCAGGTCATTGCGGGTGTCCACCGCCGTCGAGTCGCTCATCGGGCACCTCGCAGGGTCAGCTCGTCGTGGCGCAGGCAGCGCGAGAGATGGTCGGGACGGGTGGTGAGAAGCGACGGCGGTTCCTCGCACGCAGGCAGGGCATACTCGCAGCGGGGCGCGAACCGGCAGCCCGGAGGCATCGCCCACGGCTCCGGGGTCCGGCCCGGGATCGACGGGAGCCGGTGCCCGCGCGAGCCGAGCTGGGGCATCGCGGCCAGCAGCCCCTCGGTGTAGGGGTGGCGGGGGTGATCGAACAGCTCGCCGACCTGCGCCTGCTCCACGACCTGCCCGGCGTACATCACCACGACCCGCTCGCACACCTCGGCGACCACGCCGAGGTCGTGGGTCACCAGCAGGACGCTCATCCCGAGCTCGGCCTGCATGCTCGCCAACAGCTCGAGGACCTGCGCCTGGATCGTCACGTCCAGGGCGGTGGTCGGCTCGTCGGCGATCAGCAGTGACGGCTCGCAGCTGACCGCCATCGCGATCATCGCGCGTTGCCGCATGCCGCCGGAGAACTCGTGCGGGTAGTCGTCGGCGCGGCGCCGGGCGTGCGGGATGCCGACCAGGTCGAGCACCTCGACCGCCCGGTCCCGGGCCGCCCGCCGGGAGCCGCCGCGGTGCAGGCGCACCGTCTCCGCGATCTGGTCGCCGATCCTGAACGCCGGGTTCAGGCTGGTCATCGGCTCCTGGAAGACCATGGCGACCTCGTTGCCGCGCACCGAGCGCAGCTCCCGCTCGGAGAGCCCGAGCAGGTCCCGCCCGCCGAGCGTCACCGATCCGGACGCGACCCGTCCGACGCCGCGGGGCAGCAGGCCCAGCACCGAAAGCCCGGTGACGGTCTTGCCGGAGCCGGACTCGCCGACCAGGCCGACGATCTCGTGCTCGCCGACAGAGAACGTCGTCCCGGCCACGACGGTGGACCAGCCGTGGTCGGTGGCGAACTCGACGCGGAGGTCGGACACGCCGAGCAGGGTGGAGGTGGTGGCGGGTGCACTCATGGGGCGGCCTTCCGGATCCGGCGGCCCAGGGCGTCGCGCAGCCCATCGCCGATGAGGTTGAACGACAGGGTGGCCACCGCGATCGCGACGCCGGGCCAGAACACGAGCAGCGGGGTGGAGCGGATCTCCTTGAACCCGCTGCCGAGCATCACGCCCCAGCTCGCGGTGGGCGGTACGACGCCGAGCCCGAGCAGGCTCAGCGCCGCCTCGGCGAGCAGCGCGGCGGCCAGCATCACCGAGACCTGCACCAGCACCGGAGAGGCCACGTTCGGCAGCACCCGCCGCGCGATGATCTTCCACGCCGGGGTTCCGATGCTGATCGACGCCTCCACGTAGGTCTCCGCGCGGACCCGCAGCGTCGCCGCGCGGGTCACCCGGAACAGCCGCGGTGCGTAGACGATCCCGAGCGCGACCATGGCGTTCTGCAGACCGGGGCCGGTCGCGGCGATGATCGCGATCGCCAGGATGATCGCCGGGAACGTCATCAGGACGTCGCCGGCCCGCCCGAGGAGCCAGTCCACCTTCCCTCCGACGTAGCCGGCGAGCAGGCCCAGCGGGACGCCGACCGCGGTGGCGATGGCCACGGCCAGCGCGGCCGCCATCAACGACACCCGGCCCGCGTAGAGCAGCCGGGTGAACGTGTCCCGGCCGAGCGAGTCGGTGCCCAGCCAGTGGTCCGGGGTGGACAGCGACAGCCGCCGCGGGACGTCGATCGCCTCCGGTGCGTAGGGCGCGATCAGCGGTGCGGCCAGCGAGGCCAGCACGAGCACGGCGAGCACGACCAGGGCGACGAACGCGGGACGGTTGTCCCGGAAGCGGCGCCAGAAGCCGGGCCGGTCGGGCCCCGGCGCCGGTGCGGACGACGGCGGCGCGGCCGGTGGCGGGGTCGCGGCGGGTGCAGTGGTGGTCATGACTGCCGGATCCTCGGGTTGAAGTAGCCGTAGGACAGGTCGACGAGCAGGTTGATCAGCAGCACCAGCGCCGCGACCACGAGCAGCACGCCCTGCACCATCGGGAAGTCCCGGGCGAACACCGATGTGTAGGCGAGGTTGCCGAGGCCGGGCAGGGCGAACAGCTGCTCGATCACGACGGTGCCGCCGATCAGGCGGCTGGCCTCGAGCCCGAACGCGGTGACGACGGGCACGGCCGCGTTCTTCAGCGCGTGCTGCCCGACCACGCGCGCCGGGGGCAGCCCCTTCGCCGTGGCCGTGCGCACGTAGTCCTCACACAGCACGCCGGTCATCCCGGCCCGGGTCTGCCGGGCGATCACCGCGGCCGGCGCCAGCCCCAGTGCCGTGGCCGGCAGGAACAGGTGCAGGAACCACTGCAGCGGGTTCTCGGTGAGCGGCACGTAGCCGACCGCCGGGAAGATCGTCAGGTTGATCGCGAACAGCAGCACCAGGATCATGCCGACCCAGAAGTACGGGACGGCCACGCCCAGGCTCGCCGCGAACGTCGCGACCCGGTCGATCCAGGTGCCCGGACGCATCGCGGCCAGCACCCCGACCGCCACCCCGAGTACCAGCGCCACGGCGAGGCTGAGCAGCGCCAGCGACAGGGTGGCGGGCAGCCGGGAGAACACCGCGTCGGCCACGGACTGGCTGGAGAACAGCGACTGGCCCAGGTCACCCTGCAGGACCCCGCTGAACCAGTGCCAGAACTGCACCAGGAACGGGTCGTCGAGGCCGAGGCGCTCGCGCACGGCCGCGATCTGCTCCGGGGCCGGGTTCTCCCCGGCGAGGGCGACCGCGGGGTCGCCGGGGACCAGCACGATCAGGCTGAACACGCAGAAGCTGACCACGACCAGCATCGGGACCGTGAATGCCAGCCGGCGGGCGAGAAGACCGAGCATCAGAACCTCCCTCAGGGGTTGATCGCCGCTCCGCGGAACTGGCGGGACGCGTCGGCGTAGATCTCGACCCCGCCGACCTTCGGGTTCTGCACGTAGGGGGTCGTCAGGTTGCACAGGGTGATGTGCGGCGCCTGCACCTCGGCCACGCGGTCGAACAGCTTCGTGAACTGCGGTGCCCGGTCGGCCGGCGTCGCACCGCGGGAGGCGGCCTCGTCGGCGACGACCATCTCCGGGTCGTTGAACCCGCCGGGGTTGTTGAACCCGTCCGGGCGGTAGTACTCGGCGGTGAGCACGCTCGCGTCCGACTCGGCCTTCTGCTCGAACAGGATCGCGTCCACACTCTTGGACACCGAGAAGTCCTCGGCCAGCTTGTTCAGGTCCACCGGAGTGATCGACATCGTGATGCCGACCTCTGCGAAGTTCGCCTGCATGATCTGCGCGATCTGCTGGTAGACGTCGAGATTGACGACCTCCAAGTCGAACGAGAACCCGTCCGGCAGGCCGGCCTCGGCGAGCAGCTGCCGGGCCCGTTCCGGGTCGTGCCGCGGCGGCGTCACGTTTTTCGACGACGCGTAGTAGAAGTCTGGGAACATCTGCCCCGCCGGCTGGCACAGGCCACTGACCAGCAGGCTGATCGACTGCCGGTCGACGGCGACGTTCATCGCCTGGCGGACCTTCTCGTTGCCGAACTCCGAACGCGCGGTGTTCAGGTTCAGCGTGTAGCTCGACAGCGAGGGCTGCTGGCAGATCGTCAGGCCGGATTCCTGGGCCGGGCGCAGCATGCTGGCCCGCAGGAACGTCACGTCCGCGGCACCGGTGGTGACGGCGTTGAGCCGGGCGTTGTCGTCACCGGAGATCAGGTAGGTCATCTTCGCGAGGCGGGCGGCGTCCGGGTTCCAGTAGCCCGGCACCCGGGTGTACTCGACGCGGTCGCCCGGGACGTAGCGGCTCATCGTGTACGGGCCGGACCCGCCGGTGGGCTTCACGTCCTCGCCGGGCTTGTCGAACGTGGCCGGGCTCATCATCATCCCGGCCGAGCCGCCCAGGATCGTGATCAGCGGACCGGCCGACGTGTCGGTGACGAGGCGGACCGTGCGCTCGTCGAGCACCCGAACGTCGGTCAGGGACTCCAGCCGGTTCGCGTTGAACGAGCCCTCGGAGTCGCGGTGGCGCAGCAGGTTGGCGCGCACCGACTCGGCGTCGAACGCGACGCCGTCGTGGTAGCGCCAGTCGGGGATCAGGCGCATGTCCACCGACCGGCCGTCCGGGGAGAGCTTCCAGGACTCGGCGAGCATCGGCTCGGCCTCACCGGCGGCGTTGACGTGCACGAGGCTGTCGTAGATCGGGTAGAGGTACATCTGGCTGTTGTTGGTGGTGATCTTGTCCGGGTCGAAGCTCGTGTTGTCGACCGAGTAGATCCAGGTCAGCTCCGCGTCGCGGTCGGTGCGCGGCGCGACCGGCGGGCAGTCGATCGGGCCGGTGTCGGCCTGCGGGATGGCGCCGGTCCCCGCTCCGCACGCGGTCGCGGCGACGAGCAGCAGGGGCAGCATCAGCACCGCGAAGCGGCGCGGCGTCACGTGGCGGGTGGTGGACGGGCGCACGGGGACCTCCTTGTCCGGCGTCGACCCCTCAGGGGCGCGTCAGCGCGAGTTTCGACGGCGCTGGGACCACATCTGGGTGGCGCGTTCGAACTCGACGGCTGCGTCCCAGCCGATGCCGGGCGGGCCGAGCTCGGTGCGGAACGACCGGACGGCCTCGCGGGCCAAAGCCGGGTCCTTGGCCGGTTCGGCGGCGAACCGGTGCGCGGTGTCCTCGACGTCGGCGTCCGGGACCGCGGCCCAGGCCATCCCGATCTCGGCGGCGCGGCGGCCGTCGACCTCCTGGCTGAACAGGCCCATCGCGGCGGTGGCCTCCCGCCCGGCGGTGCGCCCGGCGATGGTGAAGAAGCCGCCGCCGGGGTGCAGGCCGATCCGCAGGAACCCGGCGAGCAACCGGGCGTCGGTGGCGACGACCCGCAGGTCGGTGGCGAGCATCAGGTTGATCCCGGCGCCGACGGCGGCCCCGCGGACCGCGGCGATCGTCGGCACGGCGAGGTTGCCGACCCGCACGAACGCCTTGTAGACGGCGCCGGTCTCCTGGAACGTGCCGTCGGCTGCCTGGTCGGCGCCGGGGTTCCAGGTCCGGCGGTCCGCCCCGGAGCAGAACGTGCCGCCCGCCCCACGGACCACGGCGGCCCCGATCTGCGGGTCGGCGTCGATCTCCTCGCAGGCGGCGACGAGCTCGCGCCCCATCTGCGGCGTCAGCCCGTTCTTCACCTCCGGCGAGTCGACGGTCAGGGTCGCGACCCCGTCGGTCTTGTCCAGGACGATCGAGCCCATCGATGTTCCTCCACGGTGCGGTTGGGTGCGGTCAGGGGGTGCGGGTGGCGACGAGGACGTCGACGGCGACGGCGCCGGTCGGTCCCACGATCAGCGGGTTGATCTCCAGTTCGGCCAGGTCGGGGCGGCGGGCGACGACGGCGCCGACCCGGACGATCGCCTCGACGACGGCGTCGACGTCGACCCCCGGGGCGCCGCGGTGCCCGGCCAGCAGCGGCCAGCACCGCAGCTCGCGCAGCAGGGCGTGCGCGTCGCCGGGGGTGATCGGGGCCAGCGCGGTCGCGACGTCGCGGTGCACCTCAGTGGCGGTGCCACCCAGTCCGACCGTGAGCACCGGCGGCCATCCGTCGCGCCCGCCGCTCGCGCCGACCAGCAACTCCACGCCGCCCGGGACGGCCTGCTGGACCAGAACCCCGGCCAGGCTCGCGACAGTGGTGGCGAGCTCGTCGAACACGGCGGCGGCCCGCTCGGCTGCGACGCCGAGCCGGACGCCACCGGCCTCGGTCTTGTGCTCCAGCCCGGGGGCGACGGCCTTCATCACGACGGTGCCGCCGGCTCCGGCCAGCGCCCGGGCCGCGTCGGTGGCCTCGGCAGCGGTGCCGGCGTGCACCGACGCCGGGGTGTCGACACCGATCGCGTCGAGCAGCGCCCAGCCACCGTCGGTGGCCGGGTCGAGGTCGTCCGCCGCTTCCGGGAGCCACGGCAGCGGCGCCCTGCCCGGCGCCGTGTCCGGCATCCGGTCGGAGGTCAGCGCACCGGCCACCCGGGCCGCGACGGCGATCGAGGAGAACACCGGGATCCCGGCCTCGCGCAGGATCGCGCGGGCGCGGGTGGTCCGGTCCTGCCCGGCCAGCCACACCACCGAGCACGGCACGCCGCTGCCCGACATGGCGGCCGTCAGGTCCTCGGCCAGGTCCGCGGCCTCGTCGCCGACGACCATCGTCAGCAGGACCAGCAGGGCGTCCACCGACGGGTCGGCGCAGACGATCGAGCAGACGTCGCCGAACGCGCGCTCGCCGGTATTGAACAGCTGCGCGGTCACGTCGACCGGGTTGGCCAGCGCCCCGAATGCGGGGACGAGGCGGGAGAGCTTGTCCTGGGTCTCCGGCGCGAGCTCGGGCAGGGCCAGGCCGTGGCCCTCGCAGCGGTCCGCGGCGAGGATGCCCGCCCCGCCGGACGTGCTGACCGCGGCGATCCGCCGACCGGCCGGGCGGGGCTGCCCGCGCAGCACGGTGGCCGCCGCGAGCAGCTCCTCGACGTCGTCGACCAGCACGACGCCGTACCGGCGTGAGACCAGGCGGAACGCGGTGTCGTCGCCGAGCATCGCCCCGGTGTGCGAGACGGCGGCGCGGCGCCCGGCGCCGGACCGGCCGGACCGCAGCACCACCAGCGACGTCCCGGCCGCTGCGGCCTCGGCGGCGAGGCGCTCGTAGGCGGCGCCGTCGCGGACCGACTCCGCGTAGACGGCCAGGACCGAGATCTCCGGGTCCGCCGCGAGGTACCGGCCGATCTCGGTCAGGTCCACGTCGGCCTGGTTGCCGGTGCTCACCCAGGCGGTGAGGTCGAGGCCCTGCTCGGCGGCGATGTCGAGCACCGAGCCGCCAACCGCGCCGCTCTGTCCGACGTAGGCGATCCCGGAGCTGCCCCGCAACGGCCGGTCGGCCGCGGCGGTGAACGTGGCGAACAGGCGGGTAGGCGCGTAATAGATGCCCTGACAGTTGGGGCCCAGGACCCGGACGCCGGACTCCCGCGCGGCTGCGACGAGCTCGTGCTGCAGCTCAGCGCCGTCGGTGCCCACCTCGGCGAACCCGGAGGCGAACACAACGACCGCGGCCGCGCTGGCGGCGCCCGCTTGGCGTACCGCGTCCGGGGCGTGCGCGGCCGGGACCAGTGCGAGCACCAGGTCGACCGGGCCCGGCACCGCGTCCAGGGACGCAAAGCAGGGCAGCCCGGCGAGCTCGTCGTACTTCGGGTTGACCGGCCACACGTGCCCGGAGAACCCGCGCTCGGCGAGCCACCGCAACGGGCGCGCCATCGGGCTGTCCGCCCGCCCGGTCGCGCCGAGCACAGCGACCGCGTGCGGCCGGAACACTCGGTTCCAGTCGGTCGGCGGCGTAGCCTCCGGCCCGTTCGGCCGGGTCGCGTCGACGGTCTCCGTCACAGGGTGGACCTCCTCGTCCGCGGGGCACGACAGGGGACCCGTCACACGGACGGGCGCCGAGGTACGTGCTGGTCTCCGGTGCGGTGGCGGCACTCGGCCACAGTGACCCGGTTCACACACGGTAAGTCGACATCCGTGTCGACTACAAGTCTTTCCGCAGCCGATTTCGTATGCGATCCTTCGCGGCGACCGGAGGAGCCCCTGGTGAGGGAGCAGGTGACGGGTGACGGAGCGGGTGGCGGGCGAGGCGCGCAGCGGCGTGGGCAGCCGCAGGCGGGCGAGCATTGGGGCCACGCCGAGCACCGCGCGCGGCCGCCGGACCCGGGCGCTGCTGCTGCAGGGCGCGCGGACGGTGTTCGAGCGCGACGGGTTCCTCGACGCACGGGTCGCGGACATCGCCGCCGCCGCGGGCACCGGACACGGCAGCTTCTACACCTACTTCGACTCCAAGGCCGACGCGTTCCGCACCCTGGTCAACGAGGTGATGGAGACCGGGCTCTACGCCCCGGCGCGGCCGCCCAGCCCGCGCAGCGGGGACGGCCGGGCGCCGACGGTGACCGAGGCGTGGCGGCGGATCGAGCAGGGCAACCGGCGCTACCTGGAGCTGTTCCGTCGGGACAGCCGGTTGCTCGCCCTGTTCGAGCAGGTCGCCTCGTTCGACGAGGAGCTGCGACGCTACCGGCTCGAGCTGCGCGAACGCTCAGTCGCCCGGGCTGCGGCCGGGATCGCGAGATTGCAGGAGTGGGGCCTGGCCGATGCCGACCTGGACCCGGTGCTCGCCTCGCACGCGCTGAACTCGATGGTCACCCAGTACATCTACTACTGGCTGGTGCTGGGCCAGGAGCACACCGAGGCGGACTCGGTGCGCACCCTGACCCACCTGTGGGCTCGCTCGATCGGCTTGCCCCCTCCGCCGTAGATCACGACCCGTCACCACCACGGACACGCGGCCGTCCGCGGGCGACAGACCGGACGTCGGCACGCATGCTGTGGTGGCTCGGACCGGTCCGGGCTGGTCGGGTCAGGCAGGTTCTGCAGGGCGTGGAAGAACCGGATCGCGGCCATGCGCCAGCTCATCGAGGAGACTTTCGCCCCGGCCTGGGCGAGTGTTGTCAGGTAGCCGCTCACCGCGGCCGGTGGGGCCGTTGACGGGTCGTGGTGCTCGCTGGTGCACCAGTCGCAGAACTCCTGCCAGCCGGTGCGGCAGGCCTCGATCGTGGCGGAGGCTTTCGAGGCCTGACCGTAGGCGATCTCTTCGGCCGAGAGCGGGCTGTCGTCGAGGTCGGTGACGGGTACCAGCCCGGCCGCCCGATGGTCGTGCTCGTCGGACCCGGCCAGGCCGGCGACGCCCCGATGTTTCTGCACCTGATGAGTCATCTGCGCATCGACCGGGCCGGACCGGGCCGGCCGCGGACCCGCCCGCAGCGGGTCCGCGGCGACAAGGCCCACTCCTCGCGCGCGAGCCGCCGTCACGTGCGTGAGCGCGGCATCGTCGCGGTCATCCCGGAACCCTGCGACCAGCAGGGGCACCGGAAACGACGCGGTTCCCGCGGCGGTCGGCCACCGGCGTTCGACCGCGACGACTACCGCGGCCGTAACGTCGTCGAACGCGGCTTCTGCGAGGTCAAACAGTGGCGCGGCCTGGCGACCCGCTACGACAAACTCACTCTGACCTACCGCGGCGGGGTCGTCCTGAAGACCATCGTGACCTGGCTACGCGCGTTAGGAGGCACGCCCTGGCTCCGGACGGCGTCGCCCGCCCCGCGGGGCAGCCGCGGCACGTCCGGCGCCACCACCAGCGCCGGCCCCGCCGGAACCGTCAGCTGACGATCACCACGTGCAGTGTCCGCGGCCCGTGCACGCCCTCCACCCGGTCCAGCTCGATGTCGCTGGTCGCGCTCGGCCCGCTGATCCAGGTGTGCGGCCGCGCCGGGTCCAGCGCCGCCACCGCCTCCGGCACACCGGCCACGACCTGGTCGGCGCGGATCACGCAGACGTGCAGGTCGGGGACCAGCGTCGCCGCGCGCCGGCCCTGGCCCGGACCGTGGTCGAGGATGATCGTGCCGGTCTCGGCGATGCCGACCGCGGCCGTCGACAGCACGCCGTCGCAGCGGTCCAGCTCCGACACCGCGACGTCCGGCCCGTCCGGGACGACCTCGACGTCGTCGGGCACCAGACCGGCCGGGAAGCCCGGCGGCACCAGGATCCGCAGCGGGCCGGAGCCCGCGAGCGGGGACCGGCCGGCCAGGGCACCGGCGACCCGC
>NZ_WWFY01001139.1:0-943 GCF_009864975.1 Pseudonocardia sp. SID8383 | reverse complement strand
CTCGACGCCGGCTGGTCGCTGGACGGCTGGCACGCGGGCCTGCGGATCGACGTGCCGTCCTCGGTGGACGTCGTCGCCGCCCGGGAGCAGGTGCTGCGGGCGGTGGAGACGGCGCGGCTGCGGGCGGTCGTCGTCGAGCAGGGACCGGGGTGGAGCGCCTGGACGACGTTCGACCACCAGCCCACCGCCGGTGAGCTGCAGCAGCACGCGACGGCCGCGCGGCGCACCCAGTGGCTGCTGCGCGAGTCCCTGCCGACCTCGACGGGGGTGGGGCGGGTGCACCGCGGGGCGGGCGGGCTGGCCCGCACCCTCGGCGAGGCCGGGGACGCGGCCCGGCTCGCGGCCGAACGCACCACCAGCGGCCGGTTCGTCCACGTCGACCGGCTCGGGCTGGGGGCGCTGCTGCTGGCCTGGACCCGCACCGACACGTTCCTGCCCGCCGCCCGGTCGATGCTGGAACCGTTGCAGGGCAGACCCGGGGACCTGCTGACGACGCTGACCGCCTACCTGGACGCCGAGTCGTCGCTGACCGAGACCGCGGCGGTGCTCGGGGTGCACCGCAACACCGTCGCGACCCGGATCGAACGCGTACGCCACGTGCTCGGCGTCGACCTCGCCGACCCGGACGAGCGCCTCGCCCTGCATCTCGCGTGTCGCAGCGTGCTGTTCCACAGCTGATCGCGGCTACGGTCGGGGTATGAGCGCGGACCCGATCGGCTACGCCGAGCAGGAGGAGACGGTGCGGGCGCTGTCCCGCCACTACACGGGCGGGGCGCTGGACGTCGACGCGTTCGACGCGCGGGTGCGCCGGGCCCGGGCGGCGACGACGCGGTCGCAGCTGGCTGCCCTGTTCACCGATCTGCCCGAGCCGCACCCGGCGTCGCTCACCGGGGTGGCGCCGTCCTTGTCCGCGGCCGGCGCCGACCCGAGCGGCGGCCCCGCC
>NZ_WWFY01001138.1:0-241 GCF_009864975.1 Pseudonocardia sp. SID8383 | reverse complement strand
TGCTCGGGCACGCGAGCGTCGCGACCACGCAGATCTACACCCACGTCACCGTCGACACGTTGCGCGAGGTCTACGCCACCGCGCACCCCCGCGCCCGGGGGTGATCACGGATCGGGCACCGCCCCGGTCGCCCACCGACGCGTCCGGTGCCCGATCCGTGATCACGCGTTCGCGTTCGCGACGGAGGGGTCCGGTTCCGGTGTGGGGGGCGGCGGCGGTGGGCAGGGTGGCCGGATGGAGC